>NZ_CALLYO010000118.1 GCF_937858865.1 uncultured Amaricoccus sp.
GCACGAGAGGGCAGGCGGGTACATTTGGGCTCCGCTTAGAGACAAGCGCGGAAGCACCCCCCATCACTGGGAAAATGTTTCCGTGGTGCGTCCCGGTGATACCGTATACTCCTATGTTCGAGGTAAGATTGCCGCGGTGGGAGAAGTAACATCAGAGCCATATGAAGCGGACAAGCCGGCAGGATTTGACCCCGAGAACGTTTGGGAGAGGAAGGGCCGTTGTGCGAACGTCAGATACCAGGATGTATCTCCGCCGATCGACCTGAAAGATATTATTCATGATCTTGCTCCCTTGTTGCCCGAGCATTATTCACCAATCAACTCGAACCTAACGGGAGTACAAGGGTATCTTTTCGCACTCCCGGAATCAGCAGGCTTTTTCCTTCGGGGCGTCCTAGGAATACGATAGGTTAGTCGCCCTACGGAGGTGGGCTCCCCCATCCCGGCATCGGGTCGACCGGGGCGGTCGGATGCTCGCGCTGCCAGGCGTCGACCCCGTCCGGGAACCAGGCGACGCCGGCGAAGCCCGCCTGCACCAGCCGCCGGCCGGCGTTCCAGCTTCCCCAGCAGTCGGGCTGGCAGAAGACGACGACCGGCCGCGCCCGGTCGCCGCCCATGAGCGCCTCGACCTGGCTGACGAAGAGCGCCGCGCGCTCGGGCGGCAGGTCGTCGCCGAGGCCGGCGCCCGGCATCCAGGCGGCGCCGGGGATCGAGCGGTGCACCGGCAGCCAGACCCGGTCGGGCGGCAGGTCGGCTGGCTTGACCGGCGCCGGCCCGACGTCGATCAGCACCGCCCCGCCGGCGACCGCCGCCTCGAGGCCGGCCATGTCGAGCACCTCGGCGCCCGCGAGCGTCGCCGGCGTCGGGGCGCGCAGCGCGCCGGTGCGGTAGCCGTCCGGCTCGGGCGGCGGCGACTCCTGGGCGAGGACCCCGGTGGCGAGGAGCAGCGCGAGGAGGGCGGGGAGGCCGCGCATGGCTCAGTTGGTCACGGCCGACTCCGGCGCCGGGAACTCCTGCGACCAGCGCGCGCCGCTGCTGTCGGCCACCGAGACGGTGAAGGGCCGCGCGTCGCCGGTGCGGTAGAGGAAGTCGATCACCGGGTTGGTGGCGAGCGAGATGTCGCTCTCCATCGCGAAGACGAGCTCGCCTCCGCGGCTGACCTCGACCTCGGTCACGTAGCGCGCCGGGGTGTAGAGCCGCGAGACCTGGTTCATCTGCATGCCGTTGAAGTTCGGGTGGCGCACCATCAGCGTCGCCCGCCCGCTCCCCTCCGGCCCGCCGGCGGCAAACTTCATTCGCATCTCGCCCATGTCGGCCATCGCCTCGACGTCGCTGAGTCCGATCGGCGCCGAGCAGCCGCCCGAGCCCTTCACGAAGACCGCGTTCGCGACCATCGACCCGTCGGCCAGCGTCGCGACCGCGTGCAGGTTGGTATAGCCGTCCACCCGCACCCGGAGCCCGAGCTCGCGCGGGTCGCCGGCTGGCCCGAAGCGGAGCCGCGCCGCCAGCGGGCCGGGGTTCTCGTCGACGACGAGGCTGAGCCCGGTGACGCCCGCGCCCTCCGCGGTTGCGATCGTCACCGGCACCAGCGCCGCGTCCTCGGCCCGCGCCGGCGCCGCCAGCGTGACGAGGCTCTCGGTCGGCGCGATGCGGGCATCGTCGCCGAAGATGAGATAGGTCAGGTCCTCCCAACGCGACACCCGGTCTGGCTCCATGTTGCCGGCGGCGAAGGCCGGCGCCGCCAGGGCGACGAGGCAGGCTGCGAGGATGAGCCGCTTCGGCATGGTCGGTCCTCCTATTCCCACTCCAGTTCCTTGTAGGCCTGGGTGACGTTTCGTCCATTGTAATCGTCGAAGAGCGTCCAGTTCCCGCGCTCGCCCGCCGCCGCGGTGCGCGCCGCCGCGCCGATCGGCTGGCCGGCGGCGATCGCCGCGCGCACCTCCTCGGCGAGCGTCGCGAGGTAGCGGCGGAGGGGGGCGATGGCCGGCCCCGGCTCGACCAGCGCCGGCCCGTGGCCCGGCACCGCCTGGCGGGCGCCGAGCGCCTCGAGCGCGTCGAGCTCGCCGAGCCAGCCGGTCAGGCTGCCGTCGAGCGAGGGCACCCGCCCGACGAAGAGGAGATCCGCCGGGAAGAGCAGCCCTGCCTCGGCGTCGAGCATCGAGAGATCGCAGGTCGTGTGCGCCGCCGGGTGCGCGTGCAGCCGCAGCCGGCGGTCGCCGAGGTCGATGACCGTCCCGTCCGCGCCCACCTCGCGGGTCGGCATCACGACCGGCCCGACCGCCTCCGCCCCGAGGATCTCGGCCAGCCGCTCGCGGTAGAAGTCGCCGCGGGCGGCGAGCGCCGGGGTGAGGGCCGCGTGGCCGACAAACTCCGGCTCGTCCGCGAGGAAGGCGCCGGCGCCGAAGGCATGGTCCGGGTGGACGTGGCTGATGACGACATGGCGGATCGGCCGGTCGGTGAGCGCACGGATCTCGCCGCGGAGCCAGGCGCCGTCGGCGCGGCTGCCGCCCGGGTCGGTGACGAGGACGGCATCGCGGCCGATCACGAAGCCGATGTTGGCGATGCCGCCGAGGTTCTCCCGGTCGGCCTCCGCATCCGGGCCGCGGCGGATGAAGACCCCCGGCGCCACTTCCTCGACGCCGGTCGACGCCCAGCCGGCTGCCGGCAGGCAGCAGAGGCACGCCGCCCCGAGCAGGGCGCCGCGCCGCGTCGTCGGCAGGATGTCGCGCGCCGGGATCATCGTCTCGCCAAGGGTCGCCCCGTGCCGCCGGCGCGTCAACTCGGCGGTTGGTATGATGCGGCGGGCGGGGGCCGGCCCTGCCGCCGCCCTCCGTCGCTCAACCTTTCTCACACGCTTTTCGAACAGGCTCTCGGCCGGACGGCGAAGGACTACGACCAATTGTCATGGGCTGCCCGGAATAGGATGTTGTTACGTCGGTCCACAGCTTGTCAGCTCGGGTTTCTGGTGCGGTGTCGAGTCGGTAGGGAAGCAGGCATGTCGCTACGCGCGGGAGATTGGGTCGAGGTTCGCAGCAAGGAGGAAATTCTCCGCTCGCTCGATTCGAACGGCCGGCTCGACGGCCTGCCCTTCATGCCGCAGATGTTCGAGTTCTGCGGCCGCAGGCTGCGGGTATACAAGAGCGCCCACAAGACGTGCGATACCGTCAACGGTACCGGCGGGCGCACCCTTCCCGACGGCGTGCACCTCGAGAACGTGCGATGCGACGGCAGGGCGTACGGAGGTTGCCAGGCGGCCTGCCTGATATTCTGGAAGGCGGCGTGGCTGAAACCGGTGGAAGGGCCCTCCGAGCGGTCGGAAGGCGATCGCGCCGCCGCGGGCGCATTCCGGCAGGAAGCCGGATGCTCGGAGGAAGCCGTGCTGGCCGGAACGCTGGCCGCGGACCAGCCCGCGACCGGCGGCCCGAGATACGCCTGCCAGGCGACCGACCTTCCCGTCTTCACCACGTATCTGCCGTGGTGGGACGCCAGGCAGTACGTCAGGGACTATACCTCCGGCAACGCTTCGCTGGGCCAGCTCGTCAGCGGCGCGATATACGGCTCCTACTACTACTTCGTCCGGCCCGGGCACGACACGCTCCGAAAGCCGTTCCGCTGGGTCTATGACCGGGTGGTGAGCCTGTGGGGCGGGCTCCCGTTTCCCCGGCGGCGCGGCGTGGTGCCGATGGGTGAGCCGACGCCGTATGTCACGCTGGATCTGCAGCCGGGCGAACTGGTGCGCGTGAAGTCGTACGAAGAAATCCTGGCGACGATCGACGAGAGCAACAAGAACAGGGGCCTTTTCTTCGATGCGGAGATGGTCCCGTACTGCGGCAAGATCTTCCGGGTGCAGGCGCGGGTGTCGCGGTTCATCGGCGAGAACACCGGCCTGATGGTCACCCTCAAGACGCCGGCCCTCATACTCGAGAACGTCTGGTGCCAGGCGTGCTACAGCGACCGGCGCATGCACTGCCCGAGAAGCATCTATTCATGGTGGCGGGAGGTCTGGCTCGAGCGCGTGGCGGCGGCCCCACCGGTCCGGCACGATCCCGTCGTGGAAACCTCTGAACGGACGAAGGACCCGGTCGCTGTCGACGCCTAGCCAGAGACGGCTGGTTCTTCCCGGGACATCGGAAATGCATAACCTGAAGGGGAAGGCGGTACGGGGGGGCGTGGCCAAGCTGTTCGGCCAGGCCGCGACGATGACCGTCCGCCTGGTCTATCTCGGGATCGCGGCACGCCTGCTCAGCCCGAACGACTTCGGGCTGGTGGCGATGGTGACGGTCGTCACCGGCTTCTTCGACCTCTTCACCAGCGCCGGATTGTCCCTGGCGACCGTCCAGCGGTCGGAGGTCACCAGGCAGCAGATCTCCCAGCTGTTCTGGGTCAACATCCTCGTGGGCAGCCTCCTCGCGCTCCTTTGCGTGGTCTGCGCCCCGTTCATCGCCCAGTTCTATCGCGATCCCCGCCTGTTCTGGATCATGGTCGCGCTGGCGCCCGGCTTTCTTCTCGCCGCCTCCGGGGTGCAGCATTCCGCGCTGCTGCAACGCGACCTGCGGTATCCCGCGCTGAGCGTCATCGACGCGGTGTCCCAGTTCGGCGGCGCCTGCGTCGGGGTGGGCATGGCCTGGACCGGCTACGGCTACTGGGCCCTGGTCGCCGGCCTGATGGCGACCTCGGCGCTCTATACCGTGGGCTGCTGGTTCGCCACCGGCTGGCTGCCGGGACGGCCCCGCCTCGGCGTCGACATCTGGCCGATGGTTTGCTTCGGCGGCACGGTCACGCTCAACGGCATCGTCGTCTATGTCGGCTACAACCTGGAGAAGGTCATCCTCGGCCGGTTCTGGGGACCCGACGTGCTCGGCGTCTACACGCGCGCGGTGCAGCTCATCGGACTTCCGGTCAACACCATCAACGCCACGGTGGGAGGGGTGTTCTTCTCGGCGCTCTCGCGCCTTCAGGACGATCCCACGCGCTTCCGGAGCTTCTTCCTCAAGGGCTATACGCTCATCACGGCGGTCACCGTTCCGACCACGCTGTTCTGTGCGCTGTTCGCCGACGAGATCGTCAGGCTGGTCCTGGGGCCGGGATGGGCGCAGGCCGTGCCGATCTTCAGGCTGATGACGCCGACCATACTGGTGCTGGGGATAATCAATCCGCTCTTCTGGGTGCTGGCTTCCGTGGGGTTGCAGAAGCGCAGCCTGTACGTCGGCCTCGTGCTGGCGCCGCTCGTCGTCGTGGCCTGCCTGCTGGGCTTGCCCTACGGGCCGAATGGCGTCGCGCTGAGTTACTCGACGGTGATGGTGCTGTGGCTCTTCCCGCACGTCGCATGGTGCCTTCACGGGACCCCGGTCTCCGTCAGGGACCTGGCCAGGGCGGTTGCGGGTCCGTTCGTCGCCGGTGCGGTGGCCGCAGCCTGTGCGTTCCTGCTGCTGCAGGGCATTGGCGAGGGGCTTTCCCCGCTGCTGCGGCTCGCGATCGGGGGCGCCACCATGGCCCTCGTCCATGGATGGATACTGCTCTTCGTGGCCGGCTACCGGTCGCTCTACGCGAGCGTCATCGCGGACCTGGGGCGGCCGGCGGGCGCCGAGGCCTGACGAAGCGTGCGCGGGCGGCCGGGAGGACGAAGGCGACAGTTCCGACCGGGGGCAATGTCTGTGGACTCCAGCCAGCGGAGGGCGCCGTGGCGAGCGTAGACGTCGTCATCCCCAACTACAACTACGGGCGATACCTGGGCGAAGCCGTCCGGAGCGTGCTTTCCCAGGACGTCGAGCGGCTCCGCGTCCTGGTCATCGACAATGCGTCGACGGACGACAGCGCGGAAATCGCCCGGGAAATCGCGCGCAAGGATCCGCGCGTCGAGATCCGGGTCCGCAGGAGGAACCTCGGCCTGCACGCCTCGCTCAACGAAGGCATCGAGTGGGCGGAGTCGGAATATTTCATGATCCTCTGTTCCGACGACCTTCTGCTGCATGGCGCGTTGCGCTGTGCGGCGTCGGTGATGGATGCGCACCCCGAGGTGCACCTCGTGTACGGATCGGCGCTGCCCCACCATGGCGAGAATCCCCCGGCAGGCTTGTCGGTGACGGCCGCGGCGCCGGTGCAGGTGGCTTCCGGGACCGAGTTCCTGCAGACCATTTGCCGGACCGGGCGAAGCCCGATCTTCGGCCCCGCCGCGGTCGTTCGCACGGCAGCCCAGAAGGAGGCCGGGCCCTATAACGTCGACCTGCCCCATATGTGCGATGTCGAGATGTGGATGAGGTTCGCCCTGCTCGGGTCGATAGCCAAGGTCGAGTCGGACCTGCTGATATTCCGCAGCCATGGCGAAAATCGGCAGAACAGCCTCCGCACGGTACACGACAAGAACGAGGAGATGGAGGCGGTCTTCCGGGCCTTCTTCGCCGGGCCGGGGGCCGCGCATTCCAGTGCGCATTTCCTGAAACGGCGAAGCGATCGTGGATTGGCTCTTCTGGCTTACTGGTCTCTGTGCCTGCATATCGTCCGCAGGGAGCGGGGGTGCCTGGACCTGTTGAACTTCATCTTGCGGCACCAGCCTTCGCTGCTGCTGCTGCCGCCGCTCGGCGAGTTCTTTCGCAGGCCGGATGCGTGGAGGAAGCTCCGGTGGGCCGCCGCGCAAGCTCGGCCGGCCGGCAGGGACAGGCTTCTGAACAACTGACCGGCCGAGAGTCGTGCGGCATGTTGCCTCGTCGTTCCGCGCTTTCCAAACAGGTTCTCAGAAGACGCTCGGCACGACGTTGCGGGCCGTCCGGTCGGCGACATAGTCGTCGGGCTTCTTCTGGCGCCTGCCGAGCTTCGGCTCCTCGTACGCGACCTTCTCGTAGGGGATCGAGGCGAGAAGGTGCGTGAGGCAGTTGATGCGCGCCGCTTTCTTGTCGTTCGAATCGACGATCCACCAGGGGGCGTGCGGCGTGTCGGTCAGGCGAAGCATCTCGTCGTAGGCGCGCGTGTAGTCCCACCAGCGGCGGTAGCTCTCGAGGTCCATCGGCGAGAGCTTCCACTGGCGGGTGGGATCGTCGATGCGCTGGCGGAAGCGGCGCTCCTGCTCCTGCTCGCCGACGGTGAGGAAGTACTTGAGCAGCGTGATGCCCGACTCGGTCAGGAGCGCCTCGAGGTGCGGAATCTCCTGCAGGAAACGGGTGGCGGCCTGCTCGGTGCAGAAACCCATGACCCGCTCGACGCCGGGACGATTGTACCAGGAGCGGTCGAAGATCACCACCTCGCCACCGGCCGGCAGCTGCTCGATGTAGCGCTGCATGTAGAGCTGGGTCTTCTGCCGGTCGGACGGCGAGGGCAGCGCGACCACGCGGAACACGCGCGGCGAGACCTTCTCGGTCAGCCGCTTGATCATCCCGCCCTTGCCGGCGGCGTCCCGGCCCTCGAAGAGGATGACGATGCGCGCGCCGCTCGCCTTCACCCAGGCCTGCAGGTTGGCGATCTCGACCTGGAGGCGGGCGAGCTCGGTCTCGTAGGCCTTGTTGCGGGCCTTCCTGGCGGTGGCGGGATCGGGGGCGGGCTCGTCCGGCTTCGCGGCCTTGTCCTTCTTGCGCTTCTTGCTCATGCGGTTTCTCCCGGGTTCGCCTCGAAGGCGCGCAGCGCATCGTCGAGGTCGTCGAAGATCATGTCGGCGCCGACCGCGGCGAGCAGGTCGGCGCGGTCGAGGAGGTCGCGGACCTCGGCGTTGAACTCCGCGAAGCCGAGCCGCACGCCCCGCTCGGCGAGGTCGGCGCGGAACTCCTCGAGCATGGCGGCGGCGGTCGAGTCGGTCTGGGTGACCGCGCCCACGTCGAGCAGGAACCAGCGCGTCTCCGCGGCCGCCGCGTCGGCGATGGCGAGGAGCCGCGCCTGGACGTGGTCGGCGTTGAAGAAGAGCAGGTCGCCCTCGACGAGCGCGATGACGAGGCGGGGGACGGAGCGGGCCTCGGGGTGGCGGTGCAGCTTGTAGAAGCCCTCCCGGCCGGGGATGCGGCCGAGCAGCGCGTCGCGTGGGAACATCATCTTGCGGAGCAGGTAGGCGAAGGTCGCGCCGATGGCGACGATCACGCCGTTCAGCACCCCGAGCATGATCGGGGCGACGAGGGCGATCATCGCGAAGGCGAACTCGATGCGGCTGATCCGCCAGATCGCGCGAAGCGCGGGGATGTCGATGAGCGCGAGCGCGGCCGAGATCAGGATGGCGCCGAGGGCGGGGATCGGAAGGATCGCGAGCGCCGGCTGCAGGAAGAGGACGGCGAGGACGAGCGTGGCGGCCGCGACGACGCCGGCGAGCTGGGAGTGACCGCCGACCGAGGCGTTGATCGCGGTGCGCGAGTCCGAAGCGGTCACCGGGAAGGCGGCGAAGAGGCCGGCGGTGATGTTGGCGGCGCCGAAGCCGGTCATCTCGCGGGCGGCGTCGACCGGGTAGCCGCCGCGCTGGCCGAAGCTCCGCGCCGTGACGATGCCGGCGGCGAAGCTGACGAGGAAGATGGCGACGCCGCCGAGGAGGAGCTGGTCGAGGCCGGCGCCGCCGGTCGAGGGGAGGGAGAGCGCGGGCAGTCGCGACGGGATGTCGCCGACGGTGGCGACGCCGTGGGCGGGCAGGTCGAGAAGCGCCGAGAGGGCGACGGCGAGGAGGACGACGATGACCGGGCCGGGCACCGGCAGGCGGAGCGCGGCCGAGGCCTGCAGGACCGCGAACATCGCCGCGGCAAGCGCCAGCGAGGGCCAGTGGATGTCGACCGCCTTGTGGACGAGGTCGACGAACGGCGCGAGCAGGCCGTCGGAGACGATCGGCGCGCCGGTGACGCGCTTGAGCTGGCCGGTGATGATCGAGAGCGAGATGCCGGCGAAGAAGCCGACGAGGATCGGGCGCGAGAGGAAGGTCGAGAGCACGCCGAGCCCGAGGAGGCGGCCGCCGAGATAGAGACCGCCGACGACGAGCGCGAGCGTGGCGGCGACGGCCGGGCGGTCGGCGGCCTCGAGGCCGGGGATCGCCGCGAGGACGGCGGCCATGACGGTGATCGTCGCGGCATCCGGCCCGACGATCAGCTGGCGCGAGGGGCCGAAGACGGCGTAGGCGGCGAGGGGGGCGATCGAGGCGTAGAGGCCGGTTTCGGGCGGCAGGCCGGCGATCGCCGGGTAGGCGATCGCGGTGGGCAGGCCCACGGCGGCGATGGCGAGGCCGGCGGCGACGTCGCCCCTGATCCACGCCGGCCGGTAGCCGGCGAGGCTCGCCAGCACCGGCCGCGTCGAAGGGGCGCCGCGGGGCATCAGTGGCCGCCGGAAAGGACGAGGGTCCGCACCGGCAGGACGAGCGCCTGGAGCCGCAGGAGCGCGGCGTGGACGAGGCCGGTCGCGTCGATCGCGTGCAGCACGAAGGCGCGGAAGGTGCCGATCTCGGGGTCCTGCAGGGCGTCGTGGTTGGAGGTATAGGCGTTGGCGATGCAGGAGGAGCCCTGCGGCAGGCGGTCGAGGGCGCCCTCGAACAGCGGCTCCATGATCGCGGTGATCGTGCCGGGGCGGGCGAAGGCGGAGATGTCCTGCAGCTGGTCGGTCGGGCGGATCTGGCCCGAGGCGATCACGTCCTGCACGTCGGTGACGACGACGGGGATGACGGTGAAGGGGATCGCCGGGCAGGTGACCTCGCCGACCATGCCGATCCTGATGATCTGCGATTCGATCTGGCCGAAGCCGGCGGCGAGGCCGGTGACGGCGCGGTCGGGCACCAGGATGCCGGCCGGGCGCAGGAGCGGATTGACGATGTCGCCGGGGCGGAGCGCGAACTGCTGCACGATGCCGGAGGTGCCGGCGACGACGAGGGCCTTGGAGAGCGCCACCTCGGCCTCGAAGAGCGCCGCCTCGGCGCTGGCCTTCTCGGCCGGCAGCGCGAAGTCGATCTGGCTCTGGACGGCGGCCTTGCCGGCGACGGCGGCGTCGACCGCGCCCTGCGCGGTGTCGACGGCGACCTGGGCGCGGTCGACCTCGCGCCGGGCGATGGCGTCCGGGTTGCGGCGCATGAGCTCGGCGCGGGTCTCGTACTCGTCCTGAGCCTGGGTGAGCGAGCCGCGGGCCTGCACGATGCGGCCCTCGGCCTCGGCGAGCTGAGACTGCGCCACGACCATCGTGGCCTCGACCTCGGCGATCCGGCGCTTCGCGGTCTCGACCGCCGCCTCGTCCTCGGTGGTATCGAGGCGGAAGAGTGGCTGCCCCTCGGTGACGTGCTGGTTGATGTCGACGAAGGTCTCGGCGACCCGGCCGTTGGTCTCGGGCAGGATGGTGACGGTGCGGAAGACCGAGACCGCGCTCGAGGTCGAGGGGTGGAAGTAGAAGATGGTGGTGATGAGCGAGATGGTCAGGATCACGCAGAGGGTGATGCCCCAGCGCAGCTCGTACCAGACCGAGAAGAGGGTGATCTCGTGGCCGAGCCGCTTGCCCTGCCAGTAGCGGCGGTAGAGGAAGTCGGGCAGGACGGTGACGGCGGAGCAGAGCAGGAGCTCGAGCATCTCAGGCCTCCTTCTCCGGCGTCGGGGCGGGAGGCGGCGCCGGCGCCGGTCCGGGCGGGTTGTCGCGCGACGGGTCGTTGGAGAGGAGGTCGTCCCATTGCGAGACGTCGGGGCCATGCCGGTCGCGGCCGGAGAGCTTCTCGAGCGACAGCGCGATCGAGTTCATCGGCGTGGAGAAGTTCGGCAGCTCGACGAGGGCGAGCAGCAGCGCGGCGATCCAGAAGATGTTGTTGTGGGTGAAGAGGGCGAGGAGCGCGAGCACGGCGACGAACTGGTACTGCACCTTGCTGGTGCGGTGCGCCATGTGCTCGGGCAGCGCGTGGAGCTTCAGGTAGACGAGGCCGACCGAGATGACGGCGACGATGAGGAAGACCGCCATCACCGTCATCAGCCAGTCGGACTGGCCGGGGCCGGTGACGAAGGACGGCAGGTGGTGCGGCGCCGCGGGGTTCATCGCGGGGTGATCCATCAGGCGGCTCCGGATTCGGGCGGTTCGGGGGGGACGGCGCCGAGACGCGTCCAGGCGACGACGAGCTCGTAGAAGACCGAGAGCACGACGGGGCCGAGAAAGAGGCCGACGAGGCCGTGTGTCAAGGTGCCGCCGATCACGCCGGTCAGGATGACGAGCATCGGTGTCGTCAGGCCGCGGGCCATCAGGATCGGCTTCAGCACGTTGTCGATCAGGCTGACCGGCACGAGCAGCAGGGTCAGGACGAGCGAGAAGGTGGTGTCCTGGGTCGTCCAGATCCAGATCAGCACCGGCAGAAGGATGGGGGCGGGCCCGATCTGGACGATGCAGAGCAGGAGGACGAGGAAGGCGACCAGGCCGGCGCCGGGGATGCCGGCGGCGTAGAGGATCACGCCGGCGAGGAGCGCCTGCAGGAGGGCGACGCCGATGACGCCGCGCGAGACGTTGCGGATCGTGGCGCCGGCGAGGTCGACGAAATGCGCGCCGCGCGGCTGGACGAGCCGGCTGGCGAAGGCGCGGGCGCCGGCGGCGAGGCGGGGACCGGGGAGGAAGAGGAAGCCCGCGATGACGACGGAGGCGACGAACTTCAGGACGTCGAGGCCGATTTCGGCGATCTTGCCGAGCACGGTACCGCCGGTGGGCAGGATTTCCGGGCCATACCGCCGCACGGCGTCGTCGAGGTTGCTGGCGGCGAGGGCCCAGGCCTCGTCGAGATCCTTGCCGACGACGGGCCACTCGTCGAGGGCCGCGGGCGGCGGCGGTATCTTGAGCGTGCCCGAGTTCAGGCCGGAGGCGAGCCACTGGATCGACTCGGCGAGGCTGGTGGCGAGGATGCTGACCGGGCCGAGCACGGTCGCGAGCGAGAGGAGGGTGAGCAGGAAGGCGGCGAGGCGTGGGCGGTCCCCGAGCTGGCGGGCGAGCCAAGCATAGACCGGGTAGAGCGCGACCGCGAGCAGGATCGCCCAGATCAGGATCGGCACGAAGGGGCGCACCAGCTCCAGCGACCACCAGGCGAAGAGGCCGAGGAAGGCGAGGCGGACGACGAAGTCGGTGGCGCTCGCTTCGAGCCGCTCTTTGCGAAGATGGGGAGCACGCATTCTGACGCCCTTACGAGGATTTGTCCGGCGCCGTGACCGCGAGGCCGGCCCTGGCGAGCGCGGCGACGATCAGGGGCACGAGATCCGGTGCGAGGTGGCGGTTCTCGAGGTCGGCGACGACCTGGGCGCCGTAGTCGGGATCGAGGGCGCGGATGGCCGAGACGGCGTCGGACGCCTCGTCGTCGCGCCCGAGTTCGGCCGCGGCCGCCGCGACCGCGACATGGCCGTAGAGGATCCGCGGCGCAGTGATCCGGCGCGCCTCGGCCAGCGCCTCGGCGAAGCGGCCGTGGGCGAAGTGGTAGAGGAAGAGGCCGATGCGATAGGTGCCGGGCTGGCCCGGGTTGCTGGCGTAGGATTCCTCGATCAGCGGCACGGCCTCGTCCCAGCGGCCGAGCATCGCGTAGCGCTGGCCGAGGTCGGCGAGGATCGTCGTGTCGTTCGGGTTGAGCCTCCGGCCGGCCTCGAGGGCCTCGAGACCGGCCGCCGCATTGCCGGCGAACCAGCGCGCCAGGCCGAGCGCGTAGCGCGCCCAGCTCGAGCTCGGGGCGAGCTCGACCGCGCGGATGGCGAGCGCGAGCGCCCGGTCCCGCGGGTCCGGGTCGGGCGCGCCGATCGGGTGACGGAAGCGGTAGGCGTTGGAATAGACGAGCGACAGGCAGGCCAGCGCCTCGGCATAGTGGGGCTCGGCGGCCACGGCGTGCTCGAGCCCGACGCGAACGGCCTCGATCATCGCCTGGTCGAAGGTGCGCCAGTAGGCGTAGAAGAGGAGCACGGCGGCGTAGCTCCCGAGCAGCTCGGGCGCCTGTCCGTCGGCGTCGCGCGCGCGATCGGACTGAATCGCGCCGTAGGGTTGCGCCAGGGCCCGCGCGACGCGGTTCGCCACCTCGTTGCGCAGCGCGATGATTTCCGACGGCTTCAGCTGCCGCTCGAAGGTCTCGGCCCAGACGGCGCGGCCGCTCGCCGCCTCGACGAGCAGGACGTCGACCTGGAAGCGGTCCGGCTGCAGCGAGGTCTGGCCGGTGACGAGGTAGTCGGCGGCGAGCTCCCGCCGGGCGGCGCCGGGGTCGATGTCGGCCGGAGGGCGCAGCGCGGTCTCGGCCCCGAAGACGCGCAGGCCGGTGAAGCGGGTCAGCGCGATGATCAGCGAGCGGGTGAAGCCACGGGTGAAGGTCGGGAAGGACGACTGGTCGCCCTCCGCCTCGAAGGCCGTCACCAGCACGCGGGGCGGACCGGCAGATGCGTGCGGGAGTGCCGCCGACTCCGCAGCCGTGAAGGCCGGCGCGTAGCCGCCGCGGGGGATGTCGATGCGCAGGGGGCTCGTCCGGCCGTCGGTCAGATAGTAGCGCTCGAGCGACCGGCGGAGCCGTCCCGCCTCGATGCGGACGATCGAGTCGAGCTGCGGGTCGAACTTCGGGTCGCGCCCGAAGACCTCTGTGGCGATCGTGTAGGCCTTGATGCGCTCGCTCCGCCCGGCGAGGGCCTCCTCGACGACGTAGCTCAGGAACTGCCGGTTGCGCTCGCTGGCGTCGAAATGCGGGGATCCGAGAATGCGAGCGACTTCCGCCCGGACAGCCTGGGTCGAAACCGCCTGCTCCTCCCGCACCATCTGGCCGCCATATCCTGCTCCGAAACGCGGCGCGGATTTTGGCACAGGCGCCGGACGTCCGAAACCTGGAGCGCGCACGTAGTAGACAGTAACGTACTCGGCCGGAAGACGCCGATCTTCGCCGCCGCCGCCCGCCTCGTGCGGGCGACTGGCGGAG
>NZ_CALLYO010000119.1 GCF_937858865.1 uncultured Amaricoccus sp.
TAGACGACCTTGATCCCGGTCTCCGCCTCGAACTTCGCCACCGTGTCCTCGGCGATATAGTCCGACCAGTTGTAGACGTGCAGGACGTTGTCCTGGGCGAAGGCCGGCAAGGCCACGACGCCGGCGAGTGCTGCAGCGAGCAGACGTATCTTCATGCGATCATGGTCCTTTCCCGAGAATCGTCTAGACGCCGAGGCGATCCCGCAAGCCATACCACCAGGAGCCGAGAACGGAATAGGGAACGGCCCAGCGGCGGCCGCCCGGAAAGGGAATCCAGGGTAAACTCGCGAAAACGTCAAAGCGCGCGCGGTCGCCGTGCACCGCCTCGGCGAGGATCCGCCCGAAGAGATGGCTGCCCACCACCCCATGGCCGCTGTAGCCCTGCGCGAAATAGGTCTGCTCCCCGAGCCGCCCCATCTGCGGCACCCGGCTGAACGAGATGGCGCAGTTGCCCGACCAGGCATGGTCGATCCGCACACCCTTCAGCTCGGGAAAGATCCGCTCGAGGTTCGGCGTGAGCTTCGCCCTTATGTCCGCCGGATCGGTCCCGCCGTAGACCGTGCCGCCGCCCCAGAGCAGCCGCCCGTCCGCCGACAGCCGGTAGTAGTCGAGGACATAGCGCAGATCCTCGACGCAGACGTCCGTCGGCAGCAGCGCCCGCCCGCGCTCGCCGAGCGGCTCGGTCGCCATGATCTGCGTCGAGAAGGGCATCACCCGGTCGGCGATCTCCGGCACCGCCCCGCCCAGGTAGGCGTTGCCGGCGAGGATCAGCGCCTCGGGCCGCACCGTCCCCTTCGCCGTCCGCACCACCGGCCGCCCGGCCACGTCCTCGACCCGCAGGACCGGCGTCTCCTCGTGGATCACGCCGCCCAGCCCCTCGAGCGCCGCCGCCTGCCCCAGCGCCAGGTTCAGCGGATGCATGTGCCCGCCGGAACGGTCCAGCATTCCGCCGACGTAGGCGTCGCTCCTCACATGCCGCGCGAGCCCTGCGCGGTCGAGCAGCTCGAAATTGTCGATGCCATGGCGGCGCCAGAGCGCCTGCTTCTCCTCCAGCTCCTTCATCTGCCGGACGGTGAAGGCCGTGAAGAGGTTCCCGTCCTTGAGATCGCAGGCGATCCCGTAGCGCGCCACCCGTTCGCGGATGATCCGCCCGCCCTCCTGCACCACCGTCGCGACGAAGTCCGCCGTCGCCCCTCCGTAGCGCCGACCGATCGCCTCGAGGCTCGCGTTCAGCCCGTTGACGATCTGCCCGCCGTTCCGCCCCGAGGCGCCCCAGCCGACGCCTCGGCCCTCGAGCACCAGCACCTCGTGTCCCCGCTCGGCCAGCTCCAGCCCCGCCGACAGGCCGGTGAAACCCGCCCCGACAATGCAGACCTCGACCGCCCGCTCCCCCTCCAGCGCCGGCCGCTCCGGCGCCGGATTGCGCGACGCCGCGTAGTAGCCCTGCGGATCGTCAGCCACGCCCACCTTCCAACTCACATGCGCCCACGCGTCAGCGACCCAAACCCGACTCTCTCAGGTGCAATACACATTCCATACGCATTCCATACGCATCCCAGATCGAACGAATCCCCGTAAACCCCCATCACGGCGATGATGAAGATCGCCGCTCGACGTTAGCAGGGCCTGCGCCCCGATACCAACGTCATCCGCGCCCCCGACCAGTCCCGCGACCTGGCCTCCACACCCTAGGCCCAATTCGGTAGGCCGCATCCCTCTTCCGAGAGGGTCGTCTGCATTCCCCTGCACTTATTCTCGCGGCCGGGGCGACCACACGACCGGGGTATGATGCAGCTACCGACCCTTTCCTCGATGAAGAGGCTCTGGGCCGGGGGGCAGCACTTCGGCCGGAACCGCCGGATCCTGGTCGCGGCGGCCACGGTTGCCGGGACGGCGGCGCTCATGATCGTGGGCGGAGCCACCCGGGCCGACCGCGCGCCGGATCTCGACCTTTCGCACTACGAACTCGTGTTCGACGAGAATTTCGACACGCTCGACGTCTCGGGTCGGGGCCCGGGCACGCGGTGGATTGCGCACACGCCCTGGAACGGCGACTTCGGCGACGCGCTCTTCGTCGATCCGACGCCCGACTTCCCTTTCACGGTCGAGAACGGAATCCTTCGCATCGAAGCGCGCAAGGAGGAGGACGGCATCTGGCGCTCCGGCCTGCTCTCCTCGACCGATCCCTCCGGCGAGGGATTCCAGATGCAGTACGGCTACTTCGAGATGCGGGCGAAGATGCCGCCCGGCCCCGGCGTCTGGCCGGCATTCTGGCTGATCTACAACCGCTCTCCGGACAGCTCGCTGGAGATCGACGTCGTCGAATATTATGGCCATGCTCCGGACATCTATCATTCCGTGCTGAAGGTCTGGCCGAAGAATGACACGGTCGAGGAGCAGACCTACGACTTCGTGCACGACGTGCCGTGGGGCTCGCTCGTCGACGAGTATCACAATTACGGGGTCTCCGTGGAGCCGGACGAGATCATCTTCTACCTCGACGGTCACGAGATGGCGCGCACCCCGACCCCGGTCGAGCACATGGGCCCGCTGTTCATCCTGCTCGATCTGGCGCTGGGCTCGGGCTTCCCGATCGAGCACACCAAGAACCCGTCGCACATGTACGTCGACCACGTACGGGCCTACCGGCGCAAGGGCGGATGACCCTGTCGGTCCTTCACCTCGTCAACCATTGCGAGCACGGCGGCAATGTGCACCTCGCCGTCGATCTCGCCTGCGCGCAGGCCGCACAGGGCCACCGCGTCGGCTTCGCGAGCGGCGGCGGGCGTTTCGTGGCTTTGCTGGAGCGGTGCGGCGTGCGTCACATCCGGCTGGAACAGAGCCTGAGAACCCCCGCGCGGACGGCACGCGCCGCAGCCTCGCTGGCCTCGCTCTGCCGCCGCGACCGGCCGGACGTCCTGCACGCGCACATGATGTCGGGGGCCGTGCTCGGGCGCATGGTCGGAACGCTCCTGGGAATTCCACTGGTGACGACGGTGCACAACTCTTTCGACCGGCACGCCTGGCTGATGCGACTCGGCGACCGGGTCGTTGCCGTCTCGCGCGCCGAGCGGGAGTTGCTGCTCGCGCGCGGCTTCCCGGACGGCCGGCTCGACGTCGTCGTCAACGGCACGCTCGGCTCGGTGCGGTCGACGGAAGAACCGACACCGTCCGCCTTCCGGCTGCCCCGGCCCTGCATCACGACGCTGTCCGGGCTGGAGCGGCGCAAGGGTGTGCACGATGTGATCGAGGCCTTTGCGCGCGTCGCCGCGTCGGCGCCGGAATGGCGGCTCGTCGTCGCCGGCGACGGTCCGGAACGGCAGGCGCTGGAGCAACAGGCCGCCCGCTCCGGCTGCGCCGACCGCATCGCCTTCATCGGCCATGTCGAGACGCCAAGCCAGGTGCTCGTCCAGACCGACATCTTCGTCCTCGCCTCAGCCGCGGAGCCCTTCGGCCTCGGGATCCTCGAGGCCAGGGAGGCCGGCTGCGCGGTGGTCGGCACGCGCGTGGGCGGCATCGCCGAACAGCTCGACCATGACCGCCACGGCACCACGGTTCCTCCGGGTCGCCCCGATCTCCTCGGCGACGCGCTGCTGCGGCTGATGACGGACCCGGCGGCGATCGCAGAGGCCCGCCGCAGCGCCCGGCAGGGGCTCGCCTACTACCGGATCGATCGCATGGCCAGCGAGTACCTCGCGGTCTACGACGCGGCGATCCGGGTGCGGAATCCCGCCGCGCGCACAGGCGGCCTGAACCTCGGGACATCCTCCGGACGGGGAAAGTCAGGCTGAGGGCACCCGGGCCCGCCTGATCACGCCGGGCTCTGCGTCCCGGTCGCCGGCGTGCCGCCGGTCCAGGCCGCCGAGCCTCGCGTCGGGCGCTCCCATCGTGGATGGGGCAGCGCCGCGCGCTCGCTCGCCTGCATCTGCCGCAGCCGCTCCCGGCCGACGACGACGCCGGCCAGCGCGATGAAGAAGACGATCCCCGGGTCGGCGACGCTGCTGGAGATCGCCGCGGGAATCATCGAGGCCAGGGCCGTGGTGCGCAGGCTGCTGCAGAGCGCCGCGAGTTCCCGCGCCTCCGGATCCAGCCTTGGCCGCGGGATCGGCCGTGCCATCTCCAGCAGGAGCAGCACGATCAGGAAGGTGCCGAACGCCCCGAGTTGCGACAGGACCGCGATCACCCAGCTCGAGGCCCGCGAGCTGCCGAGCCCGACGCCGAGGCCGTAGGTGTCGAGGAAGGCCTTCCAGCTCTTGGCGTTCCAGTAGAACCGCTCGTCGGCGGACGCCGAGGTCGACTTGTTGATCAGGGTTTCCTCGATCAGCCGCTGCACCGGATCGAGCGCACCCTGCATGAAGGCCAGGACTGCGAGCACCAGTGTGAGCGCGATCGCACCGGCCAGGATCGTCGCCAGGTCGCGCGAGTTCAGCCGTCCGAGCATCAGCCGCCAGACGTAGGAAAGCGACAGCAGCGCTCCGAGGATCGCGAGGCTCGCGTAACCGGTCGAGGAGGTGGAGAGCAACAGCTGCAGGAACAGCACGACCGAGAGCACGAGCGCCGGGCGCCAGTTCGTGGCCCGCCAGTAGCTGAACGCAAAGGCGAGCCCGACGGTCGTGGCGGCACCGAAGGTCGAGGCCTCGGGAAAGCCGCCGGCGATGCGCCAGAAGCCCTCGACCTGCACCTCGATCAGCATCGAGTATCCGGCGGTGCGGATCGGCGCCAGCAGATCGCCGGCTCCGCTCAGCTTGCCGGCGAAGTCGATCATGCCGAGACTGGCGTTGGCGATCGCCGAGGCGAAAAAGCCGATCCGCAGCATCTCGAAGCGCCCGTCCCGCGCCAGTTGGCTCGCCACGGCGAAAAAGGCGAGGATGCCGAACGCGAAGTAGCCCGACTGGTTTATGTTGCCGGACACCGGCCGGAGCGCGGTCTCGACGATGGCACCGCGCGACGGCACGAATACCGTCGTTTCCCCGGCGAAGAGCCGCGGCAGGATGAAGGCGCTCGCGACACCGTAGACGAGCAGGGTCACCACGACGATCGGCGTCCAGTGCAGTCGGAACACCCGCGCGAGGTCGCCCCAGAAGGTGCGGCGGAGGACCGCCGCCGCCATCAGCAGGCCGGCCAGCGGAACATAGAGCAGCAGATTGATCCCGCCGGTGACGATCGCCGTCGACCCGAAGGCGAGGGATGCGAAGAAGGCGCAGGCCGTCGGCGCCCGGGTGAACTGGCCGAGCGCGAGGAGGAGAACCCCGACGAGTACTGCGATCGGTGCGACGCTCATTCCGTCATGCAGTCGTTTCCGCTGCTTCCATCCATGCTTCGCGTGACGCGCGATGTGCTTCATCCTTTCGAGCGTCCGGGGCGCCGAAAGGCCTAGGCGGCACTCTCATCGGCGTGCCGGCTCGACCCAGGGCGGATGTCGCCGGCAGACCGGCCGCCGCTAGCTTGGAGCGACGCCAGGGGATGGGAGCATGCGGCTGATCGTCATCATCGTCACCGCCGATCGCAGGGCCGTGCTGGGCCAGGCGCTGGCGCATCTCGAAGGTCAGACGCGCCGGCCCGACCTGGTCGTGGTGTCGGCTCCCGACGCGACCCACGTGGATGAAGCCGCGGTCACGACCTACCCGCTGCGCTACGTCTTCGGCGCGAGCGGCTGCACGGCGCAGCGCAACCGCGCCCTCGATTCCGAACATGCGCGCGACGCGGAGATCTTCGTCTTCTTCGATGACGACTTCGTACCCGCCGCCGAATACCTGGAGCGGGCGGAGGCCGCCCTGGCGCGGCATCCGGACTGGACGGTGATGACCGGGCACGTCCTGGCCGACGGGATCAAGGGCCCGGGGCTCAGCTTCCAGCAGGCCGGCGACATCCTGTCCGGCACACCGGACGGTAAGCCGGAGCGGCATGAGCACGTGGCGCCGGCCGGAGCCTACGGCTGCAACATGGTGTTCCGCGCCGCCGACATCGCCGAGGACCGCTTCGACGAACGGCTGCCGCTCTACGGCTGGCAGGAGGATACCGACTTCTCCCGGCGGGTCGCGCGCGGCCGGCCGATCGTGCGGCTGCACGGCCTGCGCGGCGTGCACCTCGGGGTCAAGCGAGGACGGGTCAGCGGGGTGCGCTTCGGCTACTCGCAGATCGTCAACCCGCTGTACCTGGTCCGCAAGGGCACCGGAACCGGGCGCTGGGCGGCCAGGCTGATTGTCCGCAACGTGCTCGCGAACGTGGCGCTCAGCCTTCGGCCGGAGCCGCACGTCGACCGCATCGGCCGGCTCAAGGGGAATCTGATCGCCGCCGGCCATCTGATGCGGGGCCGCTGCGACCCCGAATTCATCATGCGGCTGTGACCGGTGCGTCGAATGCCCGCCACAGCCACGGGCCTGCGCCGCGTGGCCAGCAGCCATCGGCCTCGGCGCCGTGACACGAGTCGGCCACCGCGACTAGGTCATCGCAGGAACCGCCTGCAGAAAATGCGGAGCGCGAGCGCCGCCAGGTAAGCCGCGTGGAGCACGACGGCCAGGACGATCGCCATCAGCGCCAGCTGGCCGACGCTCCCCTGCGCCATCCAGCCGGCCACGACACCCCAGACCAGCGCGACGAGGGTCGCCGGCATCAGCACTGGCGCACGGTAGCGCAGGCCTATCAGGGCGCCGAGCACACCGACAAGGACCACGCTCCAGAGCAAGCCAGCTCCCGTCTCGCCGCAGCGGATGCCCGCGCGCCCTGGAGTAGTATAGGCGATGAGCCTCTAGCGGTAGGGGGTGAGCTGAGCGCGGCGCCGGCCCCGGCAAGGGCCCGCCGACAGCGTTCCGCTGCTAGATCTCGCCGCCAGGCCTCCTCGCCGGCTCGCGGCGGAGCTCCACCTTGATCGCGTCGCCGGGCTCGATCGGCGTCGTCTCCTCGGCGGCGAGCTCGACGGACCCACCGTCGGCGCCGGTGCGCAGGATGGAGAAGGCCGGCCGCAGCCGCGAGGTCCCCGCGCCGGCGGTGAAGGCGTCGCCGATCTGGGCGTCCTCGACCAGGCTCGAAGCCGTCTCGAGCTGGCGCTCCACCTGGTCGAGCTGCGCCTGGGTGGCGCGGATCTCGTCCGCCAGGTTCTGGGCGTGCTGGGT
>NZ_CALLYO010000120.1 GCF_937858865.1 uncultured Amaricoccus sp.
GGTGGGGATGGCGGTGGCCGGGCGGTCGAGCAAGGTGGGGGAGATGGCGGGCCTGCGGCTGCCGATCGAAAGCCATGTGCTGCAGGCCTTCGTGACCGAGGGGCTGAAGCCGGTGCTGCCGGGGGTGGTGACCTTCGGCATGGGGCATTTCTACATCAGCCAGTCGGACAAGGGCGGGCTGGTCTTCGGGGGCGACCTCGACTTCTACAACTCCTACGCGGCGCGGGGAAACCTGCCGACGGTCGAGCATGTGATGGAGGCGGGGATGGCGCTGATGCCGATGATCGGCAAGGCGCGGGTGCTCAGGTCGTGGGGCGGGATCATGGACATGACCATGGACGGCTCGCCGATCATTGACCGGACGCCGGTCGAGGGGCTCTTCTTCAACGGCGGCTGGTGCTATGGCGGGTTCAAGGCGACGCCGGCCTCGGGCTGGTGCTTCGCGCACCTGATCGCGACGGGCGAGCGCCATCCGGCTGCCGCGCGGCTCGGGATGGAGCGCTTCGCCTCCGGGCTGGTGCTGGACGAGGAGGGGACGGGTGCCCAGCCCAACCTGCACTGAGCGGTTGGTCGTCGCCTCAGTCGTCGGCGGTGGCGGCGCCGAGGGCCGCGCCGCCGGCCGCGCCGGCGGCGGTGCCGATCACCGGGCCGCCGACCACCGTGCCCACGGCCGCGCCGCCGAGCCCGCCGGTCGCCGCGCGGGTCGTGGCGCTCCGTCCGCAGGCGCCGAGCGCGATCAGCGCTACGAGGCAGGCGACAAGGGTCACGCTCCGCATGTTCGATCTCCCATAGGTATCTCTGTCGGGGATTATAACGCCGGCGCGGCGCTTTGGATCCACCGGTTCGTGCCATGCGGCTGACCTGTCCCCTCTGCGGCGAGCGCGATCTCCGGGAGTTCCTCTACCGGGGGTCGGCGAAGCTG
The DNA here is from genome assembly GCF_937858865.1 of uncultured Amaricoccus sp. GTDB lineage: Bacteria > Pseudomonadota > Alphaproteobacteria > Rhodobacterales > Rhodobacteraceae > Amaricoccus. The sequence goes on from NZ_CALLYO010000120.1 coordinate 923, forward strand.
CTGGCCCGGCCGGCTGGGGATGCGGGGGCCGAGGCGTTTCACGACTATCTGAACCTGCGCGACAATCCGGCCGGGCCGAACGCCGAGCTCTGGCAGCACGCGGGCGGCTGCCGGGCGTGGCTGAGGGTGGTGCGCGACACGCGCGACCATGCGGTGCTGGAGGTCGGGCTGGCGCGGGAGGCGGCGCGGTGAGGCGGCTCGCCGCCGGCGGGCTGATCGACCGGACGCGGGAGATCGCGGTCCGCTTCGACGGGCGGCGGATCGCGGCGCATCCGGGCGACACGCTGGCCTCGGCGCTGCTGGCGAACGGGGTCGGACTGGTCGGGCGGAGCTTCAAGTATCATCGGCCGCGGGGCATTCTGACGGCGGGATCCGAGGAGCCGAATGCGCTGGTCACGGTCGGCCGCGGGGCGCGGGCGACGCCCAACACGCGGGCGACGGTGCAGGAGGTCTTCGAGGGGCTGGAGGCGGTCAGCCAGAACCGCTGGCCGAGCCTGCGGCTGGACCTGATGGCGGCGAACGACCTTCTCACGCCGTTCATCGGCGCGGGGTTCTACTACAAGACCTTCATGTGGCCGCGGGGCTTCTGGGAGCGGGTGTACGAGCCGCTGATCCGGCGGGCGGCGGGGCTCGGGGCGCTCTCGGGGGAGGCCGATCCCGACCCCTGCGAGAAGGCCTTCGCCTTCTGCGACCTGCTCGTCGTCGGGGCGGGGCCGACCGGGCTGACGGCGGCCCTGACGGCCGGGCGGGCGGGGGCGCGGGTGATCCTCGCGGACGAGGACTTCCTGCCCGGCGGGCGGCTGCTTGCCGAGCGGCTGGAGGTGGGGGGTGCGCCGGGCGCGGCGTGGGCGGCCGGGGTGGTGGCGGAGCTCGCGGCGCTGCCGAACGTGCGGGTGATGCCGCGGACGACGGTGGTTGGCGCCTACGACGGCGGCACCTACGGGGCGCTGGAGCGGGTCGGCGAGCATCTGCCGCCGCGCGAGGGTCTGCCGCTGCAGTGCTTCTGGCGGATTGCGGCGCGGCGGGCGGTGCTCTGCGCCGGGGCGTTGGAGCGGCCGGTGGCCTTCGCCGGCAACGACCGGCCGGGGGTGATGCTGGCCGGGGCGGTGCGGGCCTACCTCAACCGCTGGGCGGTGGCGCCGCGGCGGGCGGTCGTCTTCACCACCAACGACGACGGCTGGCGCACGGCGGCCGATCTCGCGGCGGCGGGGGTCGAGGTGGCGGCGCTGATCGACGCGCGACCGGACGCGCCGGTGCCGGCGGGGCCGTGGCGGAGCCTCGCGGGCGGCGAGGTGATGGCGGCGCACGGGCGGGGCGGGGTCCGCGCGGTGAGCGTGCGGCACGGCGGGCGGGTGGAGCGCGTGGCGGCGGACTGCCTGGCGGTGGCGGGCGGGTGGAACCCGACGCTGCACCTGACCTCGCATCTCGGGGCGCGGCCGGTCTGGGACGCGGCGCTGGCGGCCTTCGTCCCGGCGCCGGGCGGGGTGCCCGGCCTCGCGGTAGCGGGGGCGGCGGCGGGCGCCCTCTCCACGCAGGCGGCGCTGGCGGGCGGGGCGGCGGCCGCGGCGGCGGCGCTGGCCGACCTCGGCTTCCGCGTCCCGGCGCCGGACGTGCCGCGGGCGGAGGACGCGCCGGTGCGGCAGCGGGCGCTCTGGCGGGTCGAGGGCGGGGGCGGGCGGGCCTGGCTCGACTTCCAGAACGACGTGACGGTGAAGGACGTGGCGCTTGCGGCGCAGGAGAACTTCCGTTCGGTCGAGCATATGAAGCGCTACACCACGCTCGGGATGGCGACCGACCAGGGCAAGACCGGCGGAGTGGCCGGGCTCGCGGTGCTGGCGGAGCTGACCGGACGCGGGGCGGCGGAGACCGGGACGACCACCTTCCGCCCGCCCTTCTCGCCGGTGCCGGTGGCGGCGCTTGGGGCCGGCGGCGCCGGTGCGGGGCTGGCGCCGCGACGCTATCCGCCGGCGCATGCGGCGATGGCGGCGATGGGGGCGCAGTTCGTCGAGGCGGGGCTCTGGTACCGGCCGAGCTGGTTCCCCGAAGCGGGCGAGACCGATTGGCGGGAGGGCTGCGCCCGCGAGGTGCGGCTGGTGCGCGAGGCGGTGGGGGTCTGCGACGTCTCCACCCTCGGCAAGATCGACCTGCGCGGGCCGGATGCGGCGCGGCTGCTCGACCGGGTCTATGCCAACGGCATGTCGAGCCTCGCCGTCGGGCGGGTGCGCTACGGGGTGATGCTGCGCGAGGACGGCTTCGCCATGGACGACGGCACCGTGGCGCGGCTTGGGGAGACGCATTTCCTCCTCACCACCACCACGGCCGCGGCGGAGGAGGTGCTGTCGCACCTCGAGTTCTGCCTCGAATGCCTCTGGCCCGAGCTCGAGGCGCAGGCCGTCCCGGTGACCGAACAATGGGCGCAGGTGGCGGTGGCGGGCCCCCGCTCGCGCGAGCTCCTGAACGGAGTGCTGGAGCGGCCGATCGACGATGCCGGCTTCCCCTTCATGGCCTGCGGCGAGGCGCGCGTCGGCGGGGCAGGGGGCCGGCTCTTCCGTATCTCCTTCTCTGGCGAGCAGGGCTACGAACTGGCGGTGCCGGCGCGCTACGGGGCGTCGCTCTGGGAGTTGCTGGTCGAGCGGGCGCCGGCGCTAGGCGGCGGGCCCTACGGGCTCGAGGCGCTGAACGTGCTCCGGATCGAGAAGGGGCTCCTGACCCACGCCGAGCTGCACGGGCGAACCACGCTCGACGACCTCGGCCTCGGGCGGATGCTGAAGGCGGGCGACTGTATCGGTCGGGAGATGGCGCGGCGGCTGGGCCTGACCGGGCCAGGACGCGAGCAGCTGGTCGGGCTGAGGCCGGCCGAGGCGGGCGGTCGGCTGGTCGCCGGCGCGCACCTGGTGGCGCCGGGGGCGGCCTTCACGGCGGCGAACGATCTCGGCTACCTGACGTCGGCCTGCTTCTCGCCGACGCTCGGGCACGACATCGCCCTCGGCTTTCTGGTGGACGGGCGGGCGCGGAGGGGCGAGCGGCTGCGCGCGGTCTGCGCGCTGCGCGGCATCGACAC
>NZ_CALLYO010000121.1 GCF_937858865.1 uncultured Amaricoccus sp.
GTTCCGGCGCTATCCCCGAAGGTGCCGCCAGGCGGAACCGCCGGGTGCGCCTGCCCGGGGGGGCAGGCAGGCGCAGGCCGTGCGGGGCGCACGGCCGGGGGCAACGGTGACGCTCGCGACAAGACTCCGGGAGCCGCTTTCCAGGCCGAGCAAATCCGCGTAAACCCTTGACTTCAGCCCGCGGCCGTCTCCTTCGGCCCGACGATGGCGAACCAGGCCCCCTGCGGGTCCTGGGCGACGGCGATGAAGGCGCCGCCCGGCACCTCCATCGGGCCATGCTCGACCCGGCCGCCGCCGGCCTCGATGCGCCCGATGGCCGGCGCGACGCCGTTGACGCCGAAATAGGGCAGCCAGACCGGGATCGGCGCGGGGCCGAGCCGCATCATCCCGCCGATGTCGGCGCCGTCGTGCGAGAAGAGCTGGTAGACGCCCATCTCCCCCATGTCGACGGCCTGCGACTTCTGCCAGCCGAAGAGATCGCCGTAGAAGCGGAAGCCGGCCTCGGGGTCGCTCGTCATCAGCTCGTTCCAGTTGCCGTGCCCGGCCTTCGACTGGTCGAAGGCATTGCCGCCGGCGCCGCCCTCCTCCATCGGCTCGGGCTGCAGGATGCCGAAGGCCGCCCCCTGCGGGTCGGCCACCACGGCGAAGCGCCCGGTGCCGGGAATGTCCGCCGGCTCGCGGTGGACCCCGCCCCCCGCCGCGCGGATGTCGGCGGCGGCCTTGTCGGCATCGTCGACGGCGAAATAGATCATCCAGAAGGGCGGCATCGCGCCCGCGTCCGGCGGCATCGGCATCAGCCCGGCCACCAGATCCCCCTCGACGCTGGCGAGATGGTACTCGAAATCCGGCATGCCCGAATCCCGGAAGCTCCAGCCGAGGACCTCCCGGTAGAATTCCTCCGCCGCCGCCAGCTGGCCCGGACCCGTCGACAGCTCGTACCAGCAGGGTCGTCCATGCAGCTTCATCGCTCCCTCCGTCAGGTTCAAGCGCGCATTCGGATCCCTTCGGGGTCGAAGGGCGGCTCGCGCAGGATCCGCGCCGGCCGGCGCACCCCGAGGATCTCAATCTCGAAGAGCCCCCGTTCGTTCCGTTCCGCCAGCGCCGCCGGCAGATAGCCCTGCGCAAGCGACAACCGGGTGAAATGGCCGTAGCCTCCCGAGGTGACCCAGCCCGCCACGCGCCAGTCGCCGTCCCGCCGCGCGTCCCGCATCGGTAGCGCGCGTCCCTCGCCGTCGAAGCGCGGCGCCCCCTCCCCCTGCGAGGGCGGAACGGCGCCCGGGTCGCCCTCGACCCGGGCCCAGAT
>NZ_CALLYO010000122.1 GCF_937858865.1 uncultured Amaricoccus sp.
GGTGTGCGGCGGGGCGAAGAGCCGCACCCGCCCGAGCGCCCCGAGGCCGGTGGCGGTGGCGATCGTCGTCCCGCTCCGGGCGAGGCTGCCGTCGCCGCGGATCCAGCTCGCGACCTGGACGAGCCCGAAGGCGGCGAGGAGCCAGGCCGCCGGGCGCGCTTCGCCGGCGAGCAGCCCGCCGCCGGCCAGCGCGGGAAGCAGGAAGAGGAGCGGCGTGAGCGGCGAGCGCCAGCGCGGCACGCTGCGCAGCTGGGCATAGATCATCGAGGTCGCGACGACGGTCGCCATGGCGGCCGCGCCGGCCGGCACCCCGATCCAGCGGGAGCGGATGCCGAGAAGCCCCCAGACCGCCGCGAAGAGCGTGAAGAGGAGGAGGGTGGCGACGGCGAGGATCGCCTCGCGGCTCAACCAGGAGCTGCGCCACTGGCTGAAGGCCTTGAGGAACCGGCGCGGCTGGCCGAGGTGAAGGAGGCTCGCGAGCAGGCCCGCCGCGGCGAGGCCGGCGGCCAGCGTCGAGATCGCGAGCGCGTGGAGCTGCCCGACCGCCGCGTCGCCGACGCCGAGCCAGGCCATCAGCCCGAAGCCGAGCCCGGAGAGCGTGGTGAAGGCGATGATCGACGGGGTGGGGTGCATGCCGGCCGGAGCGGCCCTAGAGGCGCGCGAGCGCCCGGTCGAGCCAGCCGAGGAAGCCGCCCTCGGCCTCCGGCAGCGGCTCGAGCAGCGGCGCGAGCAGGTCGACGTCGCGCTCTCGCGGCGGCAGGTACTTGTTGGTCGGCCGGGTGCGCTGCTCGGGCATGAGATCGAAGCCGCCCCGGCTGGCGACCAGCCGCGACACCGCGCTCCCGGGGTCGCCGAGGTCGCCGAAATGCCGCGCGCCGGTCGGGCAGGTCCGGACGCAGGCGGGGATGCGGTCCACCTCCGGCAGCGAGGGGTTCTCGATCCGGTCGTAGCAGAGGGTGCACTTCTTCATCACCCCCTGCGACGGATCGAGCTCCCGCGCGCCGTAGGGGCAGGCCCAGGCGCAGAGGCCGCAGCCGATGCAGTCCGCCTCGTTGACCAGCACGATGCCGTCCGATGCGCGCTTCAGGCTCGCCCCCGTCGGGCAGACGGTGACGCAGGGCGCATCCGCGCAATGCAGGCAGGACTTCGGGAAATGGACGACGCGCGCCGGTCCGTCATCGGGAACGGCCTCGAAGCCGTGGACGTGATTGAGAAAGGCGCCATCGGGCTCCGGCCCGTAGGGGTCGCGGTCCGAGAGCGGCGCGCAGGGTCCGCTCGTCGTGTTCCACTCCTTGCAGGCCACGACGCAGGCGTGGCAGCCGACGCAGGTGTCGAGGTCGATGACGAGCCCGAGCGCCCGCTCGGTCGAGGCGGGCAGCGAGGTCATGCGGAGAGGTCCGCGGATCGATCCATGGCGTGGTGGCTCCCTGCATCGGCTCCGGCCCAGCTTAGAGGCGGATGCGGGGCACGGAAAGGACCGCCGCAACGAGGCGGCGGTCCAACTTTCTCCGGCTGCCGCGTGGCGTCAGCTCTTCACATAGTCCGGCCGGCCCTCCAGCGCCTCGGGCGTGAGCGAGGTGCGCAGCACCACCCGGCCGGAGTCGTTCTGCATGAACTCGACCTCGTCGAGCGCGAGCAGCACGGTATTGGAGCCGAACCCGAGGAAGCCGCCGAACTTCGCGGCCACGCTCTCCGCCTTGCCGTCGGCGCCGAGGACGACGTCCTCGACCGATGCGATCACCTCGCCTTCGCTGCTGCGGATGTCGGCGCCGATGATCTGGTCGGCGGTCAGCTGCGCGACCTCGACCGGCGTGAAGTTCTCGTCCGTCACCCAGTCCCCGGTCAGCGGCGCGGGCTCGGCCGGGGCCATCGTTTCGGGTGCGGGGGCGGTCGTCCCGGGGGCGGGATCGGCCGCGGGCGCCTCGTTCTGCGCCAGGGCGCCGGTGGCGATCAGGGCGCCGAGAGCGGCGCTTGCGAGCAGGGGCTTCAGCATGTGTCGTTCCTTTCGCGCATTGTCTGCGGCGGCCGATGCATCTCGCCGCCGGGTTGCATGGCAGAAACGCCCGGCCCCCCTGCCGAGTTCCCGCGGCGCCCCACGTTCGCGGGCCCCTCGTCAGCGCGGGACGAGCACTGCCTGCGGCGGAAACCGCGGCTCCGAGCGGCTGCGCGCCGGCACCCGCTCCAGGCGGACGCGGAGATCGTACCAGGCGGCCTGGCCGGTGACCGGATCGGAGTTCGCCGTGCCGTCGCGGCGGCGCTCGGGGATCAGATGGTTGAGGAGGAAGCCGCGCGTCGCCTCCGGCGCGCGCGGGTCGAGCGCCCAGGCGCCGGGGCGCTTGCCGATGGCGTTCCAGGTCCAGACGGTCATCGGGTTGAGCGCATCCATGCGCGCGACCGGCACGCTGATCCGGCCGTGCGGCGAGACGACGTCGGCCCAGTCGCCCGCCTCGAACCCGAGCGCCTCCCAGACGGCGCCCGGGACGTAGAGCGGGTTCTCGCCGTGGATCTGCCGCAGCCAGGCGTTCTGCGCGCCCCAGGAGTGATACATCGCCGCCGGCCGCTGGGTGATGGCGTGCAGCGGATAGTCGTCCGCCTCCGTTTCGTCCGGCGCGGGATACCAGACCGGGAGCGGCGCCATGGCGCGGGCCAGCGTGTCGCGCAGATGCTCCGGCGGCTGCTGCGCGCCCTTGCCGAGCGCCGCGGCCTGGAAGCGGGCCAGCGGCTCGGCGTAGATCTGGAAGAGGAAGGGCTGCGGCGCGTCGACGAGGCCGGTCGCCACGGCCCAGTCCTGGTAGGCGGCGTTCCACGGCTTGAAGAAGGCCGCCTCCTCGGGGACGTGGCCGGACCAGAAGCCGCCGTTCGCGACGTAGCGGTCGATCTGCTGCGGGTTGGGTGCCCCGCGCCCCTCCGCCGCCCCGTCTTCGCCGCGCCAGCCGGCGAGGGGGCCGACGCCGGGGCGGCGCTGGTGGCGGACGATATAGTCGGCATAGTCGGCGAAGCTCGGCGTGCCGTCGGGCTCGATCATGCCCGGCAGCCCGAGCCGGTGGCCGAGATCGAGCAGCACGCTCTGGAACGGCCGCACGTCGCGATCGGGCGCCACCACCGGCCAGCGGATGGCGTCCTGCGCCGCGTCGGGCTCCGAGATCGGCCGGTCGAGGAGGCTCAGGCAGTCGTGCCGCTCGAGATAGGTGGTGTCGGGCAGGACGAGGTCGGCATAGGCGGTCATCTCCGAGGCATAGGCGTCGGCGACGATGATCCGCGGGATGAGATACTCCCCGGAAGCATCGGTCGCGGTGAGCATTTCCATCGTCCCGGCGGTGTTCATCGCCGAGTTCCACGCCATGTTGGCCATGTAGAGGAAGAGCACCTCGATCGGATAGGGGTCGGCCGCGACGGCGTTGGCGATCACCATGTGCATCATGCCGTGCGCGGCGAGCGGCGCCTCCCAGGAGAAGGCCTTGTCGATGCGCTTCGGCCGCCCCTCCGCGTCGACGGCGAGATCCTCCGGCCCGCGCGGATAGCCGAGGTGCGGGCCGTCGAGCGGCTTGCCGGGGGTCACCTTGTGGTGCGGCTTGGGGTGGATGGCGAGGGGCTTCGGATAGGGCGGCTTGAAGCGGAAGCCGCCCGGCGTCTCGACCGTCCCGAGCAGCATCTGCAGGAGGTGGATCGCCCGGCAGGTCTGGAAGCCGTTGGCATGCGCCGAGATGCCGCGCATGGCGTGGAAGGCGACGGGCCGGCCGACCATCCGCTCGTGGCGGCGGCCGCGGAAGTCCGTCCACGGCCGCTCGAGGGTGATTTCCTCCTCGAAGGCGGTCCGGGCGAGGAGCGCCGCCAGCCGGCGGATCTCCTCCGCCGGGACGCCGCAGGCCGGCCCCACCGCCTCGGGCGCCAGCGCCGGGTCGAGATAGGCCTCCGCCATCAGCTGGAAGACCGGCTTGGCATGGGTCGGGCCGACGTTGAAGGTGCCGGCGAGCGCGGGCCGGACGCCCGCCGCGTCCCAGGGCACGGCCCGGTGCCGCTCCGGGTCCCAGACGAGCTCGCGCCCCTCCTCGTCGCGCAGGAAGCCGCCGAAGCCCGGCGAGCGCGGATCCTGGTCGACGAGATGCGCGACGTTGGTGAAGGCGAGCAGATAGGGCAGGTCGATCCGGCCGGCCGTCATCAGCACGTGCACGAGGCTGAGGACGAGGAGCCCGTCGGTCCCCGGGGCGATCCCGATCCACTGGTCGGCGATCGCGGAATAGCCGGTCCGCACCGGGTTGATCGAGACGACGCGCGCGCCGCGGGCCTTCAGCTTGCCGAGGCCGATCTTGATCGGGTTGGAATCGTGGTCCTCCGCCACGCCGAAGAGGAGGAGGAGTTTCGTCCGCTCCCAGTCCGGCGCGCCGAACTCCCAGAAGGCGCCGCCGAGGGTGTAGATCCCCGCCGCCGCCATGCTGACCGAGCAGAAGCCGCCATGCGCGGCATGGTTCGGCGTGCCGTACTGCTGCGCCCACCAGCCGGTGAAGGACTGCGACTGGTCGCGGCCGGTGAAGAAGGCCAGCCGCTCGGGATGCTTTTCGCGCACCGGCGCGAGCCAGTTGGTGGCGATGCCCAGCGCCTCGTCCCAGCCGATCTCCCTGAATTCGCCCGAGCCGCGCGGCCCGGTGCGCCTGAGCGGCGCGCGCAGCCGGGCGGGCGAGCGGTGCTGCATGATCCCGGCCGCGCCCTTGGCGCAGAGGACCCCGCGGTTGACCGGATGGTCGCGGTTGCCCTCTATGTGCTTCACACGCCCGCCCTGCATGTGCACGTCGATGCCGCAGCGGCAGGCGCACATGTAGCAGGTGGTCTTGCGGATCTCGTCGGAGACCTCGGGTGCTGGATCGGCGGGCAAGCTCTCCTCCCTCGGGCGATGCTCGCAGGGGATGGGCGGAACTGGCAAGCCCTCATGCGTTTCTCCGGGTGAATGGCTCGGTCCTGTCGTGCGCCCCCCCGCGTTAACCTCTCGTCGCGGCCGCAATTCGTATGGCCGCTCTCCAGCCTCCTTCCAGCCGCATTCCAGTCCACCCAAGTCGCTGTTAACAAGACCGGAATTCCCTCGATCCCGATTCACCCCCCCGAGGGCCGCCGGGCCGAGAGGACGAAGTCGCCGACGTCCTGCCAGACCCGCGGGGCCTGCAGGTCGCGGAAGAGCCAGTGCCAGCCGTCCGGGTAGAGGACGTAGCCGACGCGGCCGGGGATGCGCTCCTCGACCCGGCGGACCTGGGCGGGGGTCAGCACCTCGTCGCGGGCCCCCATGAGCGTGAGGGTCGGGATCGTCACCACCGGCGCCACGGCCGCCGCCCGGTCCATCAGCTCGACGAGGCCGTAGAGCTCGCGGCTGGTCGGGTCGCCGATGTGGCGCGGGTCGGCGACGGCGCGGGCGATGGCCTCGGGGTTGTCGGTCGGACGGATGGTGATGAGCCCCCCGCCGGTCCAGCGCCGCTCGGGCACCGCCGCCGCCGCGATCCGGGCGGCGGTCCGGTAGAGCGGGTTGAGCGCGTCGCCGCCGGCGATGGCCGGGCCGACGAGGACGAGGGCGTCGGCCTCCAGCCCCTCGGCGGCCGCCGCCAGCGCGATCCCGCCACCCATGGAGTGGCCGATCACCACCAGCGGAACATCCGGGTAGTGGGCGCGCAGATGATGCGACATGGCGACGGCGTCCTGCGCCAGTGCGTCGACGCCGGGCCAGTCGTGGCGGCTGGCGGTGCCGCCGAAGCCGCGCTGGTCGGGAGCGTAGACGGCGATGCCGCGGGCGGACCAGGCCCGCGCCGCGTCCTCGTAGGCGAGATCTCCGGTGTCGCCGAACCCGTGCAGCGCCAGGATGACCGCCCGCGTCTCGCCCCTGGCCGGCCAGTAGTGGAGCGGCAGCGCCTCGCCCGGCGTCGGCGCCGGCGCGCGGGCGCAGGCGGCGAGGAGGAGCAGGAGGGCAAGACGGACGGGCGACATCCGGGAAAGAGTAAGCGCGGCCGCGGCCGGGACAAGGACGCAGGGTGTCCGTCGGCATGGGGGCTGGCGAGGCCATGGGGCGCGTGGTAGCAGGCAGCGATATTCGGGAGAGACGATCGTGAACACGGACGAGGCCCTGGCCTGGCTCGAGGGGCGGCCTGACATCACCAGCCTCAGGGCGGCGGTCTGCGACCTCAACGGCATCCTCAGGGGCAAGCGGGTGCCGGTGGTGCAGGCGGAGAAGGTGCTCGGGGGGGAGATGCGGATGCCGTATTCGATCACCTGCCTCGACATCTGGGGCGAGGACGTGAAGGGCAACCCGCTGGTCTTTCAGCAGGGCGACATCGACGGCCGCTGCGAGCCGACGGGGCGGGGGTTCCTGCCGATGAACTGGCTCGGCTCCCCCACGGCACTGCTGCCGCTCTGGATGCTGAACGAGGACGGCTCGCCGTACCTCGGCGACCCGCGACGGGCGCTGGCGGCGGTCTGCGAGCGGTATGCGGCCAAGGGGCTGACGCCGGTGGTGGCGACCGAGCTCGAGTTCTACCTCGTCGACACCACGGGCGAGGTGCCGACGCCGCCGCGGTCGCCGGTGACGCACAAGTTCCTCGACGGGGACGGGGCGCTGTCGATCGACGATCTCGACCATTTCGAGGCCTTCTTCACCGACGTCTATGGCGCCTGCGACGCGCATGACGTGCCGGTCGACAGCGCGATCTCGGAGAACGGGGGAGGGCAGTTCGAGATCAACCTCCTGCACGTCCCCGACCCGCTGAAGGCGGCGGACGACGCGCTCTACTTCAAGCGGTTCGTGAAGGGGATCGCGCGGAAGTACGAACTGGCCGCCTCCTTCATGGCCAAGCCCTTCCTCGACCGGGCGGGGAACGGGTTCCACGTCCATTTCAGCCTGCTCGACCGCGAGGGGCGCAACGTCTTCGACAGCGGGACGCCGGAGGGGTCGGAGACGATGCGGCACGCGGTCGGGGGGGTGCTGTCGCTGATGCGGGCGTCGAGCCTGATCTTCGCGCCGCACCGCAACTCCTACCGGCGGCTGACGCCGAACGCGCATGTGGCGAGCGAGGCCTGCTGGGGCTACGAGACGCGGGCGGCGGCGGTCAGGATCCCGGGCGGGCCGAACGCGGCGCGGCGGATCGAGCACCGGGTGGCGGGGGCGGACGCGAACCCCTACCTGGTGCTGGCGGCGATCCTCGGGGCGGGGCTCGAGGGGATCGAGCGGCGGATCGAGCCGCCGGCGCCGATGGTGAGCGCCGAGGAGGCGCTGCCGATCGACTGGAAGCAGGCGATCGAGAGCTTCGAGCGGAGCGAGGCGATGGGGAAGATCTTCGACCCGGTGCTCCGCGACGCCTTCGTCGGGATGAAGAAGCAGGAGCTGCAGGTCTTCTCGCAGCAGATCAGCCCGTTCGAGCACGAGACCTACCTCGAGACGGTCTGAAGCGTGCGGGCGCACGGCGCGCACGTGTGCCCACCCTGCAGGCCATTGAAATTGCTAATGGAATTTTCCGTCTATACAACGTATTGACAGCTTCGCGCGCGCTGCGGGCCCGTGCGGCGGCTTCGCCGGGCGGCGTTGACCCTGTGCGCCTCGACGGAAAAATCATCGCTCGTCGACCAGCCCGACCCGGGCGGCTTGCGCCTCGGCTGAGGTCTGCACGCGCGTGCAACATCGGGCTTTGCCGCTGGAGGGCGCGGCGGGGCAGGGTCGTTGCAGGTTGTTGTGCACAGGTGTGCATTGGCTGTTGACTCGCGGGCGCGGGCTGTGGGAGCGTCGGGCGAAAGGGGCGCAAGACCCCGGCGTGGTGGGAGAGACGCTTGCGCGGATGGCTGGCTTCACCCGTTGACGGATCGGCCCGGTGAGCGTGACGTCGCCGGACAGGACCGGGGCGAAGGCCGCGGCGCCGGCGCGGCGGCTGCGCTATCGGCTGCGGATCGCGGCCAGCGAGCCGACGACGCTGATCGGCCTGCTGATGGCGGCGCTCTTCGCCTATCTGATCGTGGTGCCGATCGTCTCGCTGCTCTTCGACGCGGTGCAGGTGCAGCTCGGCGACCAGCGGCGGACCGGGGCGGAGGTCGGCAGCTTCACCTGGTACTATCTCGAGCGGACATTCGGCTCGCGGGTGGCGCACCATCTCTTCTGGGGGCCGCTCGTCAACACGCTGACCGTCGCGCTCGGGGCGATCGTGCTGGCGATGGCGGTGGGGGGCACTCCGGCCCGGCTGCTGGCGCGGACCGACATGTTCGGGCGCCGGTGGTTCGCGACGGCGCTGATCGTGCCCTACATGCTGCCGGCCTGGACCTTCGCGCTGGCCTGGACGACGCTGTTCAAGAACCGCACCGTGGGCGGGCAGGCGGGGTGGCTCGAGACGCTGGGCTTCGCGCCGCCGGACTGGCTGGCCTACGGGCGGGTGCCGGTGACGATCATCCTGGCGCTGCACTATGCGCCCTTCGTGATCCTGCTCTTCGGCAACGCGCTCAGGCGGTTCGACAGCCAGCTCGAGGATTCGGCGCGCATCCTCGGGGCCGGGCGGCTGACGGTGATGCGGCAGGTCGTGCTGCCCTTGATGCGGCCGGCGCTGATGTCGGCGATGGTGCTGATCTTCGCCAAGTGCCTCGGCGAGTTCGGCGTGCCCTACGTGCTCGGGCTGCCGGTCGCCTTCGACACGCTGGCGACCTCGCTCTACCAGAACATCGCCTCGCGGCAGTCGGGGGTCGCGGCGGTGCTGGCGGGGGCGATCATGCTGATCGGGGTCATCACGCTAACGATCGACGCCTGGCTGATGCGCGAGGCGCGGCGGTTCGTGACGGTCGGCTCGAAGGGGTCGATGGACCGGCTGAGCCCGCTCGGGGGCTGGCGCTGGGGGGCGACGGGGTTCGCGGCGCTGATGTTCGCGCTCTCGGTCGGGCTGCCGCTGCTGACGCTCGCGCTCTCGACGGTGATGAAGGTGCCGGGGCGGTTCGCGCTCGACAACTTCACCCTCGACTACTGGATCGGGACCGGGCTCAACACCGTGGCGCTGCAGACCGGGATCCTGCTCTCGCCCGACCTCTGGAACGCGGCCTGGAACAGCCTGCGCATCGTCGGCATCGCCTCGCTGACCTCGGGGCTGCTCGGGCTGCTGGTCGGCTATGTCGTGGTGCGCACGCCGTTCCGGCCGCTCGGGACCTTCCTGAGGCAGGTGACCTTCCTGCCCTACCTGGTGCCGGGGATCGCCTTCGCCACCGCCTATCTCTCGCTCTTCGCGGTGCCGCGCGGGCCGATCCCGGCGCTCTACGGCACCTGGGTCATCCTGATGCTGGCGCTGATCGCCGACCAGATGCCCTATGCCTCGCGGGCGGGCATCGCGGCGATGACGCAGCTCGGCAAGGACCCGGAGGAGGCGGCGCAGGTGGCGGGCGCCGGCTGGCTGCGGCGGATGGTCTCGATCGTCATCCCGATCCAGAAGGGCGCGCTGACGACCGGCGTGCTGCTGCCCTTCATCTCCGGGATCAAGGGGCTCAGCCTCTTCGTCGTGCTGGCGGTGCCGAGCACCGACGTGCTGACGACCTTCTCGCTGCGGCTCGTCGACTACCACTATACGCAGGCGGCCAACGCCGTCGTCCTCATCATCGCGGCGCTCGCCTATTTCGGCGCGCTGCTCGGACAGAAGCTGACCAGGAGCAACCTGGCAGAGGGCCTGGGAGGCTGAGGATGCCGCGGATCAACCTCATGGGCGTGCGCAAGAGCTACGGCGGGGGCGGGCCGAACGCGGTCGAGGCGCTCGACCTCGAGATCGCCGACGGCGAGTTCATGTGCCTGCTCGGGCCCTCGGGCTGCGGCAAGACCACGACGCTCCGGATGATCGCCGGGCTCGAGCACCTGAGCGACGGCGAGATCCGCGTCGGCGCGCGGGTGGTCGACTCGGTGGGCGAGGGGGTCTTCGTGCCGCCCGAGAAGCGGCAGATGGGGCTCGTCTTCCAGAGCTACGCGCTCTGGCCGCACCTGACGATCGAGCGCAATACCGACTTCGGGCTGAGGCTGCGCAACGTGCCGCGCGCCGAGCGGGAGGCGCGGGTGACGCGCGTGATGAAGACGCTCGGGATCGAGGCCTACCGCGACCGCTATCCCTCGCAGCTTTCCGGCGGCCAGCAGCAGCGGGTGGCGCTGGCGCGGATGCTGGCGGTGAACCCGGAGGTGCTGCTGCTCGACGAGCCGCTCTCGAACCTCGACGCGGCGCTGCGCCTCGAGATGCGGGCCGAGCTGAAGCGGCTGCACCGCGAGTTCGGCACCACCATCGTCTTCGTCACCCACGACCAGTGGGAGGCGATGACGCTGGCGACGACGATCGCGGTGATGAGCCAGGGGCGGCTGCAGCAGGTGGGAAGCCCGAACGAGATCTACGACCGGCCGGCGAACCGCTTCGTCGCCCAGTTCGTCGGCAATCCGCCGATCAACATGATCGACCTCGCGGCGGGAACGCCGCTCGCCGTGTCGGCGCGCCGCTTCCTCGGCGAGCGGTCGCCGGACGCGGGGGCGGTCGGCCTGCGGCCGGAGGCGATCCGCCTCGGCGGCGAGGCCGGGGACTTCGCCGGGCCGGCCGAGGTGACGGGCGTGCTGCCGACGGGCGGGAGCTGGATCGTCGAGCTGGAGAGCGACGGGGCGAAGCTCTTCCTGACGACGCACCAGCCGCCCGAGGTCGGGCCGGGCGAGCGGGTGCGCTTCGCCGTCAGGCCGGAGGCGCTGCACGTCTTCGATCGGGACGGAAGCCGGTCCGCCGTGGCGGATGCGGCCTTTGCCCATGGCAGGATGAATTGAGCGACAAGGGAGGAAAGGTCATGCGCAGGATGCTCGGGGTTTCGGCGGCGGCCTTGCTCGCCGCCTTCGGCGGGATGGCGGTGGCGGAGGAGTTCGACCTGCAGGCGCTGGTCGCCGCGGCCGAGGCCGAGCCGCCGTTGCAGGTCTATTCGAACACCGGCAAGATCGTGGAGCAGGCCGAGGCCTTCTCGAAGAAGTACGGCATCGAGGCGACCGGCACCAAGGCGAACGCCGCGGCGCAGCTCGAGATGGTGATCCGCGAGGCGCAGGCCGGCAACGTCCAGGGCGACGTGCTGCAGATCAGCGACGTCGCCGCCGGCGCGGCGCAGCTGCTGCCCGAGGGGTTCGTGACGAGCTGGGTGCCGCCGGATCTCGCCGACAGCATCGACGCGCGCTACCGGGATCCGCTCGTCATCGCCAACGAGGCGAACGTCTGGGCCTACAACACCGAGGCGCACGAGACTTGCCCGATCGAGAATATCTGGCAGCTGACCGAGCCGGAGTGGAAGGGCAAGGTCGCGCTGCAGGATCCGATCGGCAAGGCCTCCTACATCGACTGGTTCAACCAGATGGCGACCCATGGCGACGAGGCCGTCGCCAAGGCCTACGAGGCGCGCTACGGCAAGCCGCTCGAGACCGACGAGGCGAGCGCGACCGCCGCCTGGGTCGCCGCCCTGGCGGCGAACGGGCCGCTGCTGACCGATGCCGACGAGGCGGCGGCGCAGGCGGTGGGGGCGCCCGGCCAGGCCGATCCCTTCGTCGGGATGATGAGCTCGGCCAAGTTCCGCAACAACACCGAGGCGGGGGCGAAGCTCGGCATCTGCGCCGGCATGCAGCCCTGGGCCGGCTGGCTCTATCCGAGCCTCGGGCTGATCGCGGCGGGCACCGACAGCCCGAACGCAGCCAAGCTCTTCGTCCGCTACCTGCTGACCGAGGAGGGGATCGCGCCGCAGGCCGAGGACGGCAAGATGTCGACCAACGCCGACGCGAAGCTGCCGGATGACGAGCCCTCGGGCATCGCCGGGGTCGTCGAGCAGATGTTCCCCTACGACCCGTCGAGCGCTGCCGAGGACTGGGACGCCCGGCAGGACTGGCAGGATCTCTGGCGGGTCAGCTACGTGAAGTGAACGCGCGCCGGAACGGCCGAGCCAAAGGAGGAATGGAGATGCAGACGCAGTGCCTGAAAGCCGCAGCCTCGGCCGCCGCGCTCCTCGCCGCGGCGGCCCTGGCCGGGCCGGCCGCCGCCGAGGCGTTCGATCTCGACGCGCTGGTGACGGCGGCCAAGGCCGAGCCGCCGATCACGATCTACGATTCGACCGGCAAGATCGTGGAGATGGCCGAGAACTTCACCCGGAAGTACGGGGTGCAGGCGACCGGCGAGAAGGTCTCGGCCTCGAGCCAGCTCGAGATGATCATCCGCGAGGCGCAGGCGAAGAACGTCCAGGGCGATGTCGTGCTCATCACCGACGCCCCCGCGGGGCTGGCGCAGCTGCTGCCCGAGGGCTTCGTCGAGAGCTGGGTGCCGCCCGACATGGCGGAGAAGATCCCGGCGAAGTTCCAGGACCCGCTCGCCATCAGCACCAACGCCAGCGTCTGGGCCTACAATACCGAGGTCCACGACGAATGCCCGGTGAAGAACCTCTGGGAGCTGACGCTGCCGGAGTGGAAGGGCAAGGTCGCCTTCTACGACCCGCTCTCCAAGCCGACCTATCCGGATTGGTTCAACCAGACCGAGATGCACCACGACGACGCGATGGCGGCCGCCTACGAGACGCAGTTCGGCGCCGAGCTCGACCGTAGCGAGGAGAGCGCGACGGCCGCCTGGGTGAAGGCCTTCGCGGCGAACGGGCCGCTCCTGGCCGATTCGGACGATGCGATCTCCGAGGCGGTGGGCGCGCCCGGGCAGGCGGAGCCGTTCTTCGGCCTGCTCAGCTCGGCCAAGTTCCGCGACAATGCCGACAAGGGCTACAAGCTCGGGCTCTGCAAGGACCTCGGGCCCTGGCCGGGCTGGACCTACACCAAGCTCGGGCTGATCGCGAGCGGCACCGACAGCCCGAACGCGGCGAGGCTCTTCATCCACTACATCCTGACGCCGGAGGGCATCGCGCCGCAGGTCGTCGACGGCAAGCTGCCGACCAACCCCGACATCGGGTTGCCGGCGGACGAGCCGTCGGGGATCGGCGAGGTGCTCGACCGGCTCGAGCAGTACGACGCCTCGACCGCGCTCGACGACTGGGACATGCGCCAGGACTGGCAGGACTTCTGGCGGGTGAACTACAGGAAGTGAGCGACGGACGATGACCACCCACGCCGAGAGCGGAGAGCTGATGCGGGTCGCCGAGGCGGCGGCGCTGGAGGTGTCGCCGATGCTGCGCGCCGCCTTCCGCTCGGCGATGGAGATCGCGACCAAGCGCGACCTGCACGACATCGTCACCCGGCACGACCGCGCCTCGGAGGCGGCGATCGCGCGGTCGATTCGCGGCGCCGTGCCGGCTTCGGTGATCGTCGGCGAGGAGGGCGGGCGGCAGGGCGAGGGCAGGGTGGTCTGGTACGTCGACCCGATCGACGGCACGACCAACTTCGCCCGCGGCCTGCCGAGCTGGTGCGTGTCGATCGCCGCCGAGGTGGACGGCGCGCTGGTCGCGGGCGTCGTGCATGCGCCGCTGACGGGCGAGACCTTCCGGGCCGACCTCTCGGGCGCCTGGCTCGGCGCGGCGCCGCTCGCCGCCGGCGCCCGCGCGCGGGAGGAGGAGGCGGTGCTGCTGACGAGCTTCCCGGTCGCCCGGCACTATGCGGCGCTGGGCGGAGCCGCATCCGCCCCGCACCGCGCGCTCGCCGAGGCCTTCCTGTCGCTGCGCGATCCCGGCAGCGGGGCGCTGCAGCTCGCCTGGGTGGCCGCCGGCTGGGCCGACGCCACGCTCGGCTTCATGACCAATCCCTGGGACATCGCCGCCGGGGCGCTGATCCTCGAGCGCGCCGGCGGGCGGTTCGTGGCGCTCTCGCGCGGCGAGGCGCTGCCGGCGCAGCAGCACGCCGATGACTACTACGGCGTCGGTGCCGGCGCGGTCTATCCGACCCTCGACCGGGTCGCCCGCGAAGTTTCCTCGCGCCTGCCGGTGCGGGCCGATCTGGAGGCCGCCGATGCCTGATTCCCGAGCCCTTTCCGGCCGCAAGCTTCCGCCGCCGCGGGCGCTGCTGCTCGACTTCGGCGGGGTCATCGTCGAGACGGCCAAGGTGCCGGGCTGGGAGGGGACGCTCGCGGCCGAGGTCGCCCTGCGGCTGGCCGGCATCGCCGGGGCGCCCGATCCCGCGCAGATCGAGCGCGACATCGGCTTCGGCGCCCGCGCCGACTCGCGCTGGAAGGACGCCATGTCGCGGCCCTTCGCCCCGCGCGAGCTTACCCACGCCGAGTTCTGGGGCGACTTCGTGGCCGCCGACTGGCCCGCCGCCGCCCGCGAGGCGGTGGTGGCCGATGCCGCCGAGCTCTGCCGGCGCATGGGCCACCTGAAGAGCGAGCGGCGTCTCCGCCCGGGGATGGCCGCGCTGCTCGATGCGGCCGACGCCGCCGGCATCCCCGTCGGCATCGTCAGCAACGCGCTCTCAGGCCAGGTGCATCTCGACTGGCTGGCCGAGCACGGGATGACCCGCCGCTTCGCGGTGATGATCCACAGCGACGAGGCCCGCGTCCGCAAGCCCAACCCGGAGATGATCCTGCTCGCCGCGCGCGCGCTCGGCGTCGCTCCGGGCGAGGCCTGGTATGTCGGCGACAACTTCGACCGCGACGTCCTCTGCGGCCGCCGCGCCGGGATCGGCGGCAACATCCTGATGGAGGCGCAGGGCACCTGGGAGCTGCCCTATGAGCTCGAGCTCCGGCCCGACGCCATCGTCGCCGATCCGAACGGCCTGCTCGCCCTCTTCGAGGCGGCGCTGCGCGAGGCTGCGGCGTGACCCCGGCGGAGGCGGGCGAGCTGCGCGCCGTCGCGGCCGGGGCGGCGACCGCGGTGCGAGCGCCGCTCCTCGCCGCCTTCCGCTCGGCGATGGCGATCGACTACAAGGCCGACCTGCACGACCTCGTCACCCGGCACGACCGCGAGGCGGAGGCGACGATCCGCGGCTTCATCCTCGCCCGCGTCCCCGACTCGAGCATCGTCGGCGAGGAGGACGGCCCGCAGGGCGCGGGCCGGGTGGCCTGGTACGTCGACCCGATCGACGGCACCGCCAACTTCGCCCGCGGCCTCGCCTCCTGGTGCATCTCGGTCGGGGCGGTGGTGGAGGGGGAGATCGTCGCCGGCGCCATCCTCGACCCGGTCGGCGGCAACCTCTTCGAGGCCGATGCCGGCGGGGCGTGGCTGAACGGCGCCCCGATCCGCTCCCAGGCCGTCCCCGACGAGCGGCGGGCGGCGCTCATCACCGGCTATCCGGTCTCCCGCGACTTCCGCCTCGACGGGCGCGAGCGGGCGCTGGCCGGATTCGGCGAGCTGGTCGAGACCTTCTCGACGCTCCGCCGCCCCGGCAGCGCCGCCCTCTCCATCGCCCAGGTCGCCGCCGGCTGGGCCGACGCCGCCTGCGGCTTCGGCGTCAACCCCTGGGACGTCACCGCCGCCATCCTGATCCTGCGGCAGGCCGGCGGCCGCTACCGCCCGCTTTCCCAGGGCAAGGTGCCGCGCGACGCCCCGGCGCATCTCTGCCCCGGCTACGTGGCGACCGGCGCCGGCGCGGCCTATCCGACGCTCGACCGGGTGGCGGACGCGATTTCCGAAGGCCGCATCGCGGCGGCTTCCAGAGTTTCCTCAGTGGCGTGATCCCATGAACATCGACCTCCGCACCGCCGGCCCGGACCCCTCCGACCTCGATGCCCGCGCCGACCTCTGCCGCGACCTGGCGCTCTCGGCGGGCAGGATCGCGCTCGAGGGCCTCGGCCGGGCCGACCGGAGCTTTCGCCTGAAGGGGGCGCAGGACTTCCTGACCGAGACCGACGCGGCGGTCGAGGACCACCTCCGCGCCGCGATCGCCGCGGCCTTCCCGGGCGACGCCTTCCTCGGCGAGGAGGGCGGCGGGCGACCCGGCCGGGAGACCTGGGTGGTCGACCCGATCGACGGCACCGCCAACTTCGCCCGCGGCGTGCCGCACTTCTGCGTCTCGATCGCCTTCGTCCGCGACGGCGCGACCGAGATCGGCGCGATCTGCAACCCGGTGCTCGGCGAGCTGCACTTCGCGCGCCGCGGGGCGGGGGTGGTGCGGAACGGCGCGCCGGTCCGGGTTGCCGCCACCAGCGACTTCGCGGCGGCCTGCGTCGAGCTCGGCTGGTCGAACCGGGTGCCGAACGCGCGCTACCTCGAGGCCATGGCGGCGCTGCTCGAGCTGGGCGCCAACGTGCGGCGGGGCGCCTCCGGCGCGCTCGGGCTCGCCTGGGTCGCCGACGGCCGTTCGGACGGCTATGCCGAGGCGCACATGAATGCCTGGGACTGCCTCGCCGGGCTCCTCATGGTCGAGGAGGCCGGGGGCAGGGTCGGTCGCTTCCTCGAGCTCGGCGGGCTCGAGCGCGGCGGGCCGGTGATCGCCGCCGCCCCCGGCATCGCCGAAGGCTTCGCGGCCGCCACCGGCCTCGCGCTCCGGGCATGAGGGCCGCGGCGGTCAGCCTGATCGAGCCCGGGTCGGGCGGGGTGGCGCGCTGAGCATGCAGCCGGTCGCCGTCATCGCCGATCCGCATTACCACGACGTCAACCATCGTCCGGGCGTGGGGCGGGGCGAGGGGGTCGCGCTCCGCACCCTCGCCGACACCGTCGAGTCGACGCGGGTCTTCAACGAGAGCTTCGCCGCGCTGCCGGCGCTCCTCGACGATATCGTCGCGCGCGGCATCCGCCTCGTGGCGGTGCTCGGCGATCTCACCGACGACGGCCAGGCGGCGACGATGCGCGCCGCCGTGGCGCTGCTCGACCGCTACCGCGAGCGGCACGGGCTGCGCTTCTTCGCGACGCCGGGCAACCACGACCTCTACGCCATCCACGGCCGGCACCAGGGCAAGCGCTTCCTCGATCCCGACGGCGGCCACACGCTGGTGACGAGCGATCCGGCGGCGGCGAAGGGCGCCTCGCGGGGGCGCGTCGTCACGCCGGAGATGTACTGCGGCGGCTACGAGGCGGCGCTGACGGCGATGGCGGGACTCGGGTTCTTCCGCCGGCCGGAGCATCTGCACTGGGAGAGCCCGTTCGGGCGCGACGATGCGCTCGCGGCCCGCAGCTTCGCGATCCGCTCGCCGGACGGCAGCACGGTGCGGCGGATGATCGACGCCTCCTATCTGGTCGAGCCGGTTCCCGGGCTCTGGCTGCTCTCGATCGACGCCAACGTCTTCGAGCCGCGCGACGGCGCGGCCGATCCCGCCGCCGAGGCGAGCTACGTCGACAGCACCGATGCGGGGTGGAATGCGGTGGTGCGGCTGAAGCCCTTCCTGCTCGACTGGATGGCGGACGTCGCGGCGCGGGCGCGGGCGGGCGGCCGGCGGCTTCTTGCCTTCTCGCACTATCCCTGCCTCGACCTGCTCGGGCCGGCGCATGCGGACGAGGTCGCGCTCTTCGGCGAGACCGGGCTGGTGCGGCGGGCGCCGACCGCGGCGACTGCCGGCGCCGTGGCGGCGACGGGGATCGGGGTTCATTTCAGCGGGCATCTGCACGTCAACGAGACGGCGCTCTGGCGGGGCGGCGGCAGTGGTCTCGTAAACGGGGGCCTCGTCAACGTGGCGGTTCCTTCGACGGTCGCCTTCCCGCCGGGGTACAAGATCGTCGCCTTCGAGGATGGCGCGCTCGATGTCCGGACCGTGCTTCTCGACCGGGCGCCCGGCCATGACCTGGCCTTCGCCGCCTATCGGGCGGAGCTGGCGCGGACGGGCGGCGGGCATGCGTCGCTCGCGGCGGCCGAGAGCCTCGGGGCATTCCTCGGCCGGCACCTGGCCGCGCTGGCGGCGGACCGCTACCTGCCGCGGGAATGGCCGGGGGAGATGGCGGCGCGGGCGCGGTGCCTCTGCCTCGGCGAGCTGGCGCGGGTCGCGGGGGCGGCGGACGTGACGCCGCTGCCGTTCCTGACGCTGGTGGAGGACTGGTATCGGCTCCGCAAGGGGCGGGAGCTGGCGCTCGCCGTCATTCCCGGCGATCGCCTGGGGCGCTACCGCGCCCTGGCGGCGGCCTTCGCGGCGCGCCGCTGGCCGGAGGGCGGGACCGAGGCGTGGGTCGCCGGGTTCCTGCGGATGCTCGTGAGCTACATGGACGGCGCGCCGTCCGGCGACTTCCGCGTGGACCTCGGGACGGGGGAGGTGACGGCACGGGGTGGGCACGCGTGCCCGGAGGGGGGTGCCGTTGTTTTTACAGGATAATCGCCTCTCTCGGTAACCGGTTGGAAAGCTTCGTTAACGGGCTGCGGGCGCGAGCCGGTCGGGTGTCGCGGCGGCCGAGAGGATGGCCTCGGCGTGGCCGGCGCGGCCCGGGGTGCGCATCGAGATCCAGACGTGACGGGCCAGGGAGAGGGCGGCGAGGGCCTCGAGGCGGGCGGCGTCGGGCAGTGGGCGGTGCGCGGCGTAGCCGTCGAGGAATGCCGTCTCCTGCGGCGCGAGGGCCGCGGGCGCGTCCCAGCGGCGAAGGGCGAGCTCGCGGAGGTGGGCGAGGAAGTTGGCGACGTCGATGGCGGGGTCGCCGAGGGCGAAGAGGTCGAGATCGACGATCCAGGTCGTCGCCGGGCCGGCGATCACCTGATCGGGGTAGAAGTCGCGGTGGATGCCGGTGACCGGTGCCGGCGGGAGCTGCCGTGCGCGGGCGGCGAGGCGGGGGAGGAGGGCCGCGAGGCGCGGGGCGAGCTCGGGGCGGGCGGCGGCCGCGCGGGCGAGGGCGTCGTCGAGGACGGCGATCTCGTCCTCCATCGACCAGGCGCGGAGGCCGGGCGGCTGGAGGTCGGCGGGCGGGATGGCGTGGAGGCGGGCGAGTGCCCGGCCGGTGGCGGCGAGCGGAGGGAGCGCGCCGCCGGGGGCGAGGAGGTCGGTCAGGGTGGGACCGTCGACGCGGGCCTGGAGCCAGAGGTGGGCGGCGGGCAGGACGGCGACGACGTCGGGGACGGCGGCTGCGCCGCGGAAGCCGGCCGCGGCGAGGCGGCGGTGCAGCGCCGGGGTGCGGTGGTCGGGCCCCTTGTGGCGGAGCTTGCCGTAGGCCTCGAAGGGGGTGCCGTCGGGGGCGCTGCCGCGGTAGGCGACGAGGGCCCGGCGGCCCGGTCGTTCGCGCAGGAGCTTCGGCTGGTCGAGGTGGAGGGGGCGGCCGAGGGCCTGCGAGATCGCCCGTTCCATGCCGGCGCGGTCGAGGGCGCGGGGGAGGGCGCCGGCGGGGCCGAGGAGGTCGGCGGCGCGGCCGAGGAGCCTGGCGGTGACGGCGCCCCAGTCGGGGCGGCGGGCGCGGAAGGGCTCGCAGGCGAGGGCGGCGAGGGCGGCGGCGCGCCAGGGGGCGAGGTCTTCCGCGGAGAGGCGGTCGGCGTAGCCGGCGAGGAAGGCGCGGCCGAGGGCGTCGGCCCGGGCGGCGGCGAGCTGGCCCGCCAGCACGTCGGCGTCGAGCCGGGCTAGGAAGCTGCCGGCGTCGGCGAG
>NZ_CALLYO010000123.1 GCF_937858865.1 uncultured Amaricoccus sp.
GGAGGAAGCGGCCGCCTGAGCCGGGGCCCTCACTCGGCGGCCGGCGGTGCGGCGGGGGGCTCCAGGCGCGGGCGGGTCGCCGGATCGACCACCGGGGCGGCGAGCGCCTCGGCGCGGGCGCGGAGCGCCTCGGCGCGGGCGGCGAGCTCGCCCTTCGCCGCCTCGAGCCGCTCGGCGTCCGGGCCGGCGCGCGCGAGCGCCGCGTCGAAGGCGGCGGTTTCGCCGAGCCGCGGCGGCGGGGCGTCGCGCAGCGCCGCCGAGCGCGGCCCGACCACCTCCTCCGACGGCCCGCAGGAGAGCACGGCCAGCGCCGCCGCGAGCGGCCAGAGGCGCCCGAGCTCAGGCATGGGGTGCGCGCGGATCGTTCATCGCGCCACTCTGGACCGAAGCCCCCCGCCGGCGCAACGGCGCCCCATCGCCGGGGTGGGCAAGCGCGCCGACGAGCCGTATAGTCACCGATTGGCGCGCCCGCACAATGAGCGCCGCGGAGGAAAGCATGAACGACGCCAAGGGAACGGAGATCGCACGCGAGGCGGAGAGCGAGTCGCTGGCCGAGCGCGGCAAGCACATCGCGAAGAACATGGCCGAGGTCTTCGACATCTCCGGCCAGATCTGGCAGAAGTTCCTCGCCGCCCAGCTGCAGGAAGGGACGCCGCGGCCCGATCCGCTCAACACCTGGCCGACCTTCGCCGAACTCTACCGCACGATGTGGGACAACCCCAAGCAGGTCGCCGACGCGACGATCGAGCTCTGGGCGGCGCAGCAGAAGCTCTGGCAGAACTCGATGCTGAAGTGGCTGGGCTCCAAGGAGGCGGTCGAGGAGCTCGACGTCCCCTACATGATGAAGGCCGACAAGCGCTTCGCGCACAAGGAGTGGAGCGAGAACGCGCTCTTCGACTACCTGAAGCAGTCCTACCTGCTCACCTCCGGCTGGATCCAGGACACCGTCAGCAACGTCGGCGAGATGGACCCGAAGGAGCGGCGCAAGGCCGCCTTCTACACCCGCCAGTTCGTCGAGGCGATGAACCCGGCGAACTTCTTCGCCCTCAACCCCGAGGTGCTCGAGGCGACCGTCGAGCAGAAGGGCGAGAACCTCGTCCGCGGCCTGAAGATGATGCTGGCGGACCTCGACCGCGGCAAGGGCAAGCTCCTCATCCGCCAGACCGACATGAACGCCTTCGAGGTCGGCCGCAACACCGCCGTCACCCCCGGCGAAGTCGTCTTCCAGAACGACCTGATCCAGCTCATCCAGTATGCGCCGGCGACCGAGAAGGTCCTTGCCAGGCCGCTCCTCATCGTCCCGCCCTGGATCAACAAGTACTACATCCTCGACCTCAACCCGAAGAAGAGCATGGTGAAGTGGCTGGTCGAGCAGGGCCACACCGTCTTCGTCATCTCCTGGGTCAACCCCGACCATCGCCACGGCGCGAAGAGCTGGGAGGACTATATGTTCGAGGGCGGGCTGACCGCCATCGACAAGGCGCTGGAGGAAACCGGGCAGAAGAGCCTGCACCTCGTCAGCTACTGCGTCGGCGGCACCATGGCCGGCACGCTGATGGCCTGGCTCGGCCGGCAGAACGACAAGCGGGTCGCCTCGACCACCTTCTTCACCGCCCAGCTCGACTTCCAGGACGCGGGCGAGCTGCAGATCTTCGTCGACGAGCATATCCTCGAGGTGGTCGGCGAGGACATGGAGAAGGGCTACATGCCGGCCGACCGGATGGCCAGCGCCTTCAACATGCTCCGGGCGAACGACCTGATCTGGGGCTACATGGTCTCGAACTACATGCTCGGGAAGGACCCCTTCCCGTTCGACCTGCTCTACTGGAACGCCGATTCCACCGCCATGCCGGCGCGGGCGCACCGCTTCTATCTCGAGCAGTTCTACATCCGCGACGCCTTCGCCAAGGGCACCCTCTCGGTGCGCGGCACCCCGATCACGCTCTCCGACATCAAGGGCCCCGTCTACCACGTGGCGACCAAGGAGGACCATATCGCGCCGGCCGCCTCGGTCTATCGCGGCGCCAAGGAGATGTCGAAGGCGAAGGTCCGCTTCGTGCTGTCGGGCTCGGGGCACATCGCCGGCGTCGTCAACCCGCCGGTGCTGGAGAAATACCAGTTCTGGACCAACCCCGACATGTCGCCCGCGACCCTCGAGGAGTGGCTCGAGGGCGCCGAGGAGACGCCGGGGAGCTGGTGGATCGACTGGGACGCCTGGCTCAAGGAGCGCTCGGGCAAGCTCGTCCCGGCGCGCGTTCCGGGCGCGACGCTCGGTGCGATCGAGGCGGCGCCCGGCTCCTACGTCCGCGTCCGCTTCGACCAGCCGGAGCCCGCGAAGGCCTGATCGGTGACCGATGCCGCCCGGACCCCCGCCGCGGCGGGGGTCCGGGCGGCATCGGTCAGGAGTCGTGCGCCTCCTTCATCGCGGCGAGCTGGCTGATCGTCAGCAGCCGCGCCTGCTCGAGCGTGATCCCCGCCTCGCCGGCGAGCTGCGCCAGCGCGGCGTCGCTCAGCGCCGGCGCCGCGCGCTGGGTGGTCGGCGGCGGGGTCTGGTGCGGCAGCGTCATGGTGGCGGAGGCCGGTGCGAGGCCCGCGAGGAGCGCGCCCGCCAGCGTTGCAGGCAGGGCCATGGCCTTGAGGACCGTGGATCGCGACATGTCCATATCCTTTCCCGTTACACCCGCCGGGGACGGCCCGCCGGCGGGCCGGCGTTCGCAAGGGGACGTCGGTACCGGGGGATATGGCGCAGGCCCCCGCCCGCGCCCGGCCGTCTCACGCCGTCGTGCTGGCATCCCCGTGCGGCAGACTGCCGCACCCTCGCCACGCACCGCGCCGCGAAGCACGCCCGGAATCATCCGCACACGCCCCTCGGCAGCGTCTATACGTTGTATAGACGGAAATAATATCCACTGAAATCAGTGCCTTGCGACCAGGGCACGCGTGCCCGGGCGCGCCCCGAACCCCGCATGGGAAACGGTCGCAGTCAGTCTTCGTGGTCGCTTCTGCGCGACAGGGTAAGCATGAGGGTCTGGGGGTCGGGCAGTTCCGCTCGGAGCTCCTTGACCACATCCGGCCGCTTGTCCGCGATGTTGTACCACTCGTTGGGATCGTATCCCGGGCTGGCTGGGTCGTGATCGTAAAGCTCGACCTCGTCGAAAAAGCGTTCCGCGTAGGATCGCCATCCGATGGGCGTATAGGATATCAGGCGCCACTGCGGGGTCCGCACCGTCGAATGCAGATAGAGCTGCCCCGTCTCCTTGCGCAGAAACCCGGTGTACGACAGAGCCGACGCTCGCGACGGCGCCGTGCCTGAGAAGAGCGTGGCGGAAAGGTCCTGGCCGTCGCATTGCGGTGGTATCGGTAGACCCGCGAGTCCGCAAAGCGTCGGATAGAGGTCAATGAGGCTGACCGGTTCCCGCACCAGGCGAGGGGCGATCCCGGGGCCGGCGATAAACAGCGGGACGCGCAGCGAGATCTCGTGCAGCTGGAACTTGGTGAAGGTCTCCTTCTCGCCGAGCATGTAGCCGTTATCCGACGCCACGACCAGGTACGTGTTCTCGCGCAGGTTGCGCTCTTCGAGCGCATCAAGCAC
>NZ_CALLYO010000124.1 GCF_937858865.1 uncultured Amaricoccus sp.
CTCACGCCGCGCTGCCGCCGACGGTCAGGCCGCCGATGAGGACGGTGGGGAGGCCGACGCCGACCGGGACCCACTGGCCGGCCTTGCCGCAGTTGCCCATGCCGGGGTCCAGCGCCATGTCGTTCGCGATGGCGCGGATGTGCTTGAGCGCGGTGGCGCCGTCGCCGATGAGGGTCGCGCCCTTCACCGGGGCGCCGACGCGGCCGTCCTTCACCCGGTAGGCCTCGGTGCAGGAGAAGACGAACTTGCCGCTGGTGATGTCGACCTGGCCGCCGCCGAAGCCCACGGCGTAGATGCCGTCCCTGAGCTCGGCGAGGACGTCGGCCGGGGAGGCGGTGCCGCCGAGCATGTAGGTGTTGGTCATGCGCGGCATGGGCGCGTGGGCGTGGCTCTCGCGGCGGCCGTTGCCGGTAGGGGCGACGCCCATCAGGCGGGCGTTCTGGCGGTCCTGCATGTAGCCGACGAGGATGCCGTCCTCGATGAGGACGTTGCGCTGCGACGGGGTGCCCTCGTCGTCGAAGGAGATCGAGCCGCGGCGGTCGGGGATGGTGCCGTCGTCGACGACGGTGACGCCGGGGGCGGCGATGCGGGTGCCCATCAGGCCGGCGAAGGCCGAGGTCTGCTTGCGGTTGAAGTCGCCCTCGAGGCCGTGGCCGATCGCCTCGTGCAGCAGGATGCCGGGCCAGCCCGGGCCGAGGACGACGTCCATGACGCCGGCGGGGGCGGGCTCGGACTTCAGGTTGACCGTGGCGATGCGCAGCGCCTCCTCGGCGACGGCCTTCCAGTGGCCGCTGCCCATGAGGGGGGCGAGGCCGTGGCGGCCGCCGCCGCCGGCGGAGCCCGATTCGCGGCGGCCGTTCTCCTCGACGATGACGGAGATGTTGAGCCGCACCATGGGGCGGGCCTCGGCGAGGCGGGTGCCCTCGGGGCGGAGGATCTCGACCTCCTGCATCGAGGCGGCGAGGGAGGCGGAGACCTGGACGACGCGGGGGTCGCGGCCGCGCAGGTAGCCGTCGATCTCGCGCAGCATCTCGACCTTCACCGGGAAGCCGGCGTCGTCGAAGGGGTCGCGGTCGCTGTAGAGGCGCTGGTTGGTGGGCCTCGGCGCGTCGGCGAGCGTGGCGCCGCCGGCGCCGACGGCGAGGCGGGCGGTCTCGGCGGCGCGCCTGAGCGCCGCCTCGCTGATCTCGGTCGAATGGGCGTAGCCGGCGGTCTCGCCGCGGACGGCGCGCAGGCCGAAGCCCTCGGCGGCGTCGTAGGCCGCGTTCTTCAGCCGGCCGTCGTCGAAGACGAGCGATTCCGCCCGCCGCCGCTCGAGGAAGAGCTCGCCGTCGTCGGCGCCGGCGGTGGCCTCGCGCAGGACCCGGAGCGCGGCCTCGGGGTCGAGCGCCTGCTCGAAGGGGCGGAAACGCGGGGATTGCGTCATGGTCGGGCTCCGGAAAGGCTGCGTCGGGGCGGGGAGGCGTTGCGGCGTCGCCGCGTCTTGTCCTTGCCCGGCTAATATGGTTGATCTGACCCCACCTGCAACAACACGCCAGTCCGGTGAGCGCCAGAAAGAAGCGCGAGGGGCCGGGGGATGAACGGATGGTCGCCATGAAGATGAGCCGCGTCGGTCTCTGCCTCGGGTCTTTCGCCCTCGCCGCCGCGGGATTCGCGACGTTCCTCGGAACGGGCGCCCTGGCGCAACCGGCGGGCGAGCCGCGGGACCTGCCGGTGATCGGCGCCCCGACGCCGGGGGCGATCGGCTACCAGCCGGCGGTGACGCCGGTGGCCGAGGACATGCACTGGCTGTCGCACCTGGTGCACGGGATCATGATCGCGATCGTGCTCCTCGTGGTTCTGCTGCTGCTGGTGGTGATCGTGCGCTTCAACCGGCGCCGCAACCCGACGCCGGCGCGGTTCACCCACAACACCCGGCTCGAGATCGCCTGGACGCTGATCCCGGTGGTGATCCTGATCGTGATCGGCTCCTTCTCGCTGCCGATCCTGTTCAAGCAGCTGACCGTGCCGACGCCGGATCTGACGGTGAAGGCGACCGGCAACCAGTGGTACTGGACCTACAATTACCCGGCGAACGACGTCACCTTCGACAGCCTGATGCTGGCGCCCGAGGATCTCGAGGCCTACGGCTACGGGCCGGAGCTGAACCTGCTCGCCGCCGACGCCGCGCTGGTCGTGCCGGTGGGCAAGGTGGTGCACGTGCTGGTGACCGGGGCGGACGTGATCCATTCCTTCACTGTGCCCTCGTTCGGGATCAAGATCGACGCGGTGCCGGGGCGGCTGAACGAGACCTGGTTCAAGGCCGAGCAGGAGGGGGTCTACTTCGGCCAGTGCTCCGAGCTTTGCGGCAAGAACCACAGCTACATGCCGATCACGGTCAAGGTGGTGAGCGAGGAGGCCTATCAGGCCTGGCTCGACTGGGCGATCGACGAGTACGGCGGGACGCGGCCCGAGGCCGAGGCGCCGGCGGCGGGCGCCGCTGCGGCCGCCGAGGCGCCGGCGGCGGGCGAGGAGGCTCCGGCCGCCGAAGAGCCGGCTGCGGCGGAGGAGCCCGCGGCCGAGGAGCCGGCTGCGGCCGAGGAGCCGGCGGCGGAGGAGGCTGCGCCGGCGGAGGAGGTTGCGCCGGCGGAGGGCGAGGAGGCGCCGGCTGCGATCGAGCCGCCCGCTGCCGAGCCGGCGGCCGATCAGCCCGAGGTCGAGACGCCGGCCGAGAACGAGACCCCCGACACCACCGAGCCGGCAGAGCCACCGGCCAACTGAGTCAAGGCAGATGAGCGACGCCAGCTGGAGCCAGCCCGCCACCGTCCACGAGGCGGAGTTCGGCGACTATGTCGAGCTCTTGAAGCCGCGGGTGATGCGGCTGGTGGTCTTCACCGCCTTCGTCGGCCTCGTCTGCGCGCCGGTGGCGGTGCATCCGGTGATCGCCTTCGCCGCCGTGCTCTGCATCGCGGTGGGCGCGGGCGCGTCGGGCGCGCTAAACATGTGGTGGGACAGCGACATCGACGCGGTGATGCGGCGCACCATGGGCCGGCCGATCCCCTCGGGGCGGGTGGCGCGGGACGAGGCGCTGGCGGTGGGCGTGGTGCTGGCCGTCTTCTCGGTGGTGATGCTCGCGCTCTTCGCCAACCTGGTGGCGGCGGGGCTGCTCGCCTTCACCATCTTCTTCTATGCCGTCGTCTATTCGATGTGGCTGAAGCGGGCGACGCCGCAGAACATCGTGATCGGCGGCGCGGCCGGCGCGCTGCCGCCGATGATCGGCTGGGCGGTGGCGACGGGCGGCGTCGCGGCCGAGAGCGTGGCGATGTTCGCGCTCATCTTCCTCTGGACCCCGCCGCACTTCTGGGCGCTCGCGCTCTTCCGCAACGACGATTATGCCCGCGCCGGCGTGCCGATGCTGCCGGTGACGGATGGGCCGCGCGTGACGCGCAACCACATCCTCGGCTATTCGCTGGTGCTGGCGGCGGTGGCGGTCGCGCCGGCCTTCAGCGGGATCGGCGGGCCGGTCTATCTCGCCGGGGCGCTGGTGCTGAACGCGATCTTCGTCGCCGGGGCGTGGCGCCTGTGGCGGCGCGACGAGGCGGCGGCGAAGGCCGACCGCTTCCGGGTGGAGCGGCGCTTCTTCGGCTTCTCGATCCTCTATCTCACGCTGCACTTCGCGCTGCTCCTTGCCGAGGCGGCGCTGCGCGCGCTCGACCTCGCGCCGGCGGGCTGGCCGGTGCTGTTCTGAGGGGCGGGGAATGCGGCCTGACCGTCACGAGATCTACGGGCGCCGGCGCAGCCGCAACCTGGGGTTGGGGCTGGTGCTGCTCGGGCTGGTGCTGCTCACCTTCGCGGTGACGCTGGTGAAGCTTTCCGAGGGCGCCGAGCAGAGCCCGCAGGCCATGCCGCAGGCCACCGAAACGCGGGGGGCCGGCTGAGATGGCAGGACGCTCCAACCGCCGCATCGCGCTTACGCTCCTCGCCGTCGTGCCGGTCATGGTGGCGGCGAGCTTCGCCGCCGTGCCCTTCTACAGCTGGTTCTGCCGGGTGACCGGCTTCGCCGGGACGACCGGCGTCGCCGAGGCGCCGCCCGCGGCCGGGGTGGTCGACCGGACGGTGCGGGTCTCCTTCGACGCCAACGTCGCGCCGGGCATGGCCTGGGAGTTCCGCCCCAGGCAGCAGTCGATGACGCTCCGGCTCGGCGAGACCGGGCTCGCCTTCTTCGAGGCCTACAATCCGACCGACCAGCCGCTGGCCGGGCGGGCGTCGTTCAACGTCGTGCCCTTCACGGTCGGCGGCTACTTCGACAAGATCGCCTGCTTCTGCTTCGACATGCAGGTCCTGCAGCCCGGCGAGCGGGTGGAGATGCCGGTGAGCTTCTTCGTCGACCCGGCGATGCTCGACGACCGCGAGACGCGGCAGGTGACCGAGATCACGCTCTCCTATACCATGTTTCCGGCCGATCTGCCCGAGGCGGCAGCGACCGGCGCGGGCGGGGACGATACCAGGTTCGCGGCGGCGCCGGCAGGGCCCCGCCAGACGATCGAACAGTAGAGGGACCAGAAATGGCGGGCCACAAGAACCACGACTACCATATCCTGCCCCCGAGCATCTGGCCGCTGACCGGGGCGATCGGCGCCATCGTCATGCTGGGCGGGGCGGTGCTCTGGTTCCACGACCACGGTCCCTGGATCGCGCTGATCGGCGTCGTGCTCGTGCTCTACACCATGTGGTCCTGGTGGGCGGACGTGATCGCCGAGAGTCAGGTGGGCGACCATACGCCGATCGTGCAGATCGGCCTGCGCTACGGGATGGTGCTCTTCATCATCTCGGAGATCATGTTCTTCTCGGCCTGGTTCTGGAACTTCTTCAAGCATGCCCTCTATCCGATGGGGACGATCGAGGGGGTCGAGGTGGTCCCGGGGACCTGGCCGCCGGCCGGGATCGAGACCTTCGATCCCTGGCACCTGCCGCTCATCAACACGCTGATCCTGCTCTGCTCGGGCTGCGCCGCGACCTGGGCGCACCATGCGCTGGTGCACGAGAACGACCGCGAGCAGATGAAGTGGGGGCTCTGGCTCGCCATCGTGCTCGGGCTGCTGTTCACGACCTTCCAGGCGGTGGAATATGCCGAGGCGGCCTTCGGCTTCTCGGGCAACATCTACGGCGCGTCGTTCTTCATGGCGACGGGGTTCCACGGCTTCCACG
This sequence comes from uncultured Amaricoccus sp., assembly GCF_937858865.1. Taxonomy (GTDB): domain Bacteria; phylum Pseudomonadota; class Alphaproteobacteria; order Rhodobacterales; family Rhodobacteraceae; genus Amaricoccus. The sequence goes on from NZ_CALLYO010000124.1 coordinate 5,188, forward strand.
TCATCATCGGGACGATCTTCCTCGCCGTCTGCCTGGCGCGGGTCTATGCCGGGCATTTCACGCCGACCCAGCACGTCGGCTTCGAGGCGGCGGCCTGGTACTGGCACTTCGTCGACGTGGTGTGGCTGTTCCTGTTCGCGGTGATCTACATCTGGGGTTCGTGA
>NZ_CALLYO010000125.1 GCF_937858865.1 uncultured Amaricoccus sp.
AATGACTCGAGCGGCCGAAGGCCGCTCTCCGCCGGAGGGAGGCCGCAAAGGCGGCCGACCGCCAAGCGCCGGTCGAGCGGGAGCCCCTTGCGGGCTCCCCGAGACCGGCGCTCCCCCGGGCCGGGTCAGCGGCCGATCACCCCATCAGCCGCGCCACCCGCCGGTTCGCCCGCTCCACCACCGCCTCGATCTCGAGCCCGGCCAGCCGCCCCTCGCGCACCACCCGCCGCCCCTCGACGACGAGGTCGCGCACCTGGAACGGCCCGCAGAGGACGAGGGCGGCCACCGGGTCCCAGGCGCCCGCCGCGCCGAGCCCCGACACGTCCCAGATCGCGAGATCGCCGCGCTTGCCCGGCTCGATGCTGCCGAGCTCGGCGCCGCGCCCGAGCACCCGCGCCCCGCCGAGGGTCGCGATCTCGAGGCTCTCCCGCGCGCTCATCGCGTCGGCCCCGTTCCTGACCCGCTGCAGCAGCATCGCGACCCGCGTCTCGGAGAGGAGGTGGCCCGAGTCGTTGCTGGCCGAGCCGTCCACCCCGAGCCCCACCTTCACCCCGGCGTCGCGCATCTGCCGCACCGGCGCGATCCCCGAGCCCAGCCGGCAGTTCGAGCAGGGACAATGCGCCACCCCGGTCCCGCTCCGGGCGAAGAGGTCGATCTCGCCCGAGTCGAGCATCACGCAGTGGGCGTGCCAGACATGCTCCCCGGTCCAGCCGAGCTCCTCGGCATACTGCCCCGGCCGGCAGCCGAACCGCTCGAGCGAATAGGCGACGTCCTCGGCGTTTTCGGCGAGATGGGTGTGCAGCATCACCCCCTTCGCGCGCGCGAGCGCGGCGGCGTCGGCCATCAGGCCGGTCGAGACCGAGAAGGGCGAGCAGGGCGCGAGCCCGACCCGCAGCATCGACCCGGGCGCGGGATCGTGGAAGGCGTCGACCACCCGCGCCATGTCGGCGAGGATCGCCGGCTCCGCCTCGACCAGGCTGTCCGGCGGCAGCCCGCCGGCGCTCTCGCCCACGCTCATCGCCCCCCGCGTCGGGTGGAAGCGGATGCCGACCGTCCCCGCCGCCTCGATCGTATCCTCGAGCCGCGCCCCGTTCGGGAAGAGATAGAGATGGTCCGAGCTCATCGTGCAGCCCGAGAGCGCGAGCTCGGCCAGCCCGAGCTGCGCCGAGACGAAGATGTCCTCCGGCTCGTAGCGCGCCCAGACCGGATAGAGCGCCTTCAGCCAGCCGAAGAGCAGCGCATCCTGCCCCGCCGGCACCGCCCGGGTCAGCGTCTGGTAGAGATGGTGGTGGGTGTTGACGAGCCCCGGCGTCACCACGCAGCCGCTGGCGTCGAGCAGCTCGGCGCCCGCCGCCGCCGGGGTCCCGGCCAGCGCGCCGACGGCGGCGATGACGCCGTCCTCCACCAGCACGTCACCGTCGAGCTCGCGGCGGTCGGCGTCCATGGTGACGATGCGGGCGTTCCGGACGAGAAGGCGCGACATGGGAATCCTCC
>NZ_CALLYO010000126.1 GCF_937858865.1 uncultured Amaricoccus sp.
CGTCCAGAAGATCACCTCATCCCGCCCTCAGCCAGCCCTGTCGTGTAGTGTGCTCACCGTGATGAAGGCCAGGGCAGAGCGCGATAGCGGCACGCCGGGCGCGCTCGAAGGCGCGCTGCCGCTCCTGCGCGATCGTAGACGAAGTCCTCGCGACCCAGGCTTCCGTCGCCTCGGCGCGCCTTGTCGATCACCGGGATGTGGGGCTCGATCCCCTGCTCGTGCACCAGCCACCCTCGCGCCAGGCAACCTTTTTCGAGCTGCCGTGGACACTGATGGCGAAGTCGCAGGCGCTGCTCGACCGGTGGGACACGCTGAAGCAGGGGGAGCGGACCGAGGCGATCCGCGCGGGCGCCGCGGCGGTCGCACTCCTTATCCTCACCCGCGTCGCGCCGATCCGCATTGGGAATCCCGCCGCCATCTCCTTCCGCGGGAAGAGCCGGTGGTTGTCCGAGCCCGCGAAAGGCCAATTGGCGCTGCTGGTTATCCCGGCCCGCCACGTCAAGAACCGGAAGGAGATCCGGGCGCACCTGCAGGACGCCGGCCGGCGGGACAGCTGGGGCGTCATCAAATGGTACCTCGAGACCATCCGCCCGAGGATGATCGAGGGGCTGCGCGGTGCGCCGTCCAAAGCCTCGGAGGACGCGCTGTTCCCGGGCGAGAAAGGGTCGGTCGGAGGCGATGCCCTGCGCTCGTGGATCATGGTCGAAACGGCGCTGGCCGGCTTTCCCATTCGGCCGCACCAGGTGCGATACGCCATCGCCTCGATCCTGATCAATCGGCACCCGGACAAGATCACGCTAATCGCGGCAATCCTCGGTGACACGGTGGCGACGGTCGAGCGCGTCTACGCGTGGCTCGAGTTACCGTCCACGGAGGCGGTGGAGTTTTCGGTGTAGGCAGGTGGCCACCGGGATGTGCGGCTAAGGTGGAGTTTGCCGACTTCAACCCGAGCCCCACGAGGACCCGATGACCGACGACAGGATGGCGCTGATTGAGGCGCTGCAGAAGGCCGATGACGGGAATTTCCTGCGCAGCCTCGCCGAGACGGTGCTACAGATCCTGATGGAGGCGGATGTGGAGGGGATGATCGGTGCCGGCCGGTACGAGCGCAGCGGCGAACGGTCGACCTGGCGCAACGGCTATCGCGACCGGACGCTCGATACCCGGCTCGGGCAGCTGAACCTGCGCATCCCGAAGCTCAGGACGGGCAGCTACTTCCCGCCCTTCCTCGAGGCGAGGAAGACCACCGAGAAAGCGTTGGTCTCCGTCATCCAGGAAGCCTGGATCGCCGGTGTCTCGACCCGGAAAGTCGACGACGAGGCCGAGGAGGACGTGCTCGCCTACATGACCTTCCCGAGCCAGCACCGGGTCAAGCTGCACAGCACAAACCCCCTGGAGCGCCTGAACAAGGAGGTCAAACGCCGCGCCGATGTCGTCGGCATCTTCCCCAACGAGGACAGCATCGTCCGCCTCATCGGCGCCGTCCTCCTCGAGCAGAACGATGAGTGGCTGCTCCAGCACCGCTACATGCAGATCGAAGGCATGGTCGAACTCGATGCCCCAGCCGAAACGCACCAATCTCTCATTGCAGAAGCCGACGCCGCATGACCGACGGCTGCCAGTCTATACCCGGATTCTCCACCACCTTGACGGACGTGACCTGGCTCGACCGGGAGAAGCTGGTCGCGGACGCGCAGACCCTGATCCCGACGGCTGCGGCCATCCTGCGGGAGGCCCGCCGTGGCTAAGCGATCGAAAGCGGGGGATCTGATCCGCCAGCCGCACTGGCGCGGCCTGCGGCTGGCGGCGGAGGATGCGCTCGTCGACGAGCGCATCACCGTGCAGGGGAGTCTCGTACGACATGATGCGATGGTGAGATGGCATATCGGTTCAGTGGTCAATGCAGGCCAACCCTGTTATACGGTTTCCGGCTGATTGACTCGCTTGGGATGGATTCCCTCGGGGAATCGAGAGGGTTACGATGCCTGCAACGACAATCGGGGGCAGGCATGGCGCATGTTGCGGGACATCTCGGGATCGAGGAGCTGCAGGAAGGCTATCGCAGTAGCGACAACGTGGTGCTGGCGCGCCACTACCAGGTGATCTGGCTGCTGGCGCAGGGACGAAGCTGCTCGGAAGTGGCGCGGCTGACGAGCTTCGCGCTGCGCTGGGTCGAGCAGCTCCTTGAACGCTACAACCGCTTCGGCCCGGGGAGCCTCGGCGACCGGCGGCGCGGGAACGGCGCGGCTCCGACCGTTCTGACGCCCGCGGTGCTGGCGCGCCTGGAGGAGCGCCTGAAGGCGCCGCCTGACGAGGGGGGCGTGTGGACCGCGAAGAAGGTGGCGGCCTTTATGGCGGCCGAGCTCGGGCGGCGGGTCTCGGAGCAGCGTGGCTGGGAGGCGCTCCGGACGATCGGCTGGACGATCCAGCGCCCGCGGCCCCGGCACGCCCGGGCGGCGAGCCCGGAGGAGCAGGCGGCGTTCAAAAAACGTATGGCCCGCCCCGTCTGCAAGCCGGTTTCTTCGATGCT
>NZ_CALLYO010000127.1 GCF_937858865.1 uncultured Amaricoccus sp.
GCCCCCCTCGCTCTCGCCGTCGCGCTCATGGCGCTCACCTGGACGCTGCAGACCGGGCGCTCGATGCTTGCGCCCGTCGGCGCCGGGCTCGCCGCCTGGCTCATCCTCGGCGCCCTGGCCGATCTCGCCGGGCGGGTGCGGCTCGGGCAGACGGGCTGGCGCGAGGCGCTGCGCCGGGCACGCAACCTGCCGCGCGCCGACTGGGGCAAGGCGCTCGCCCACGCCGGCTTCGGGGTGACGGTCTGGGGCATCGCCGCGATCAGCGCCTGGGCGATCGAGGACATCCGCGCCGTCTCGCCCGGCGACCGCTTCGCCGTCGCCGGCTACGAGCTGCGCTTCGACGGCGAGGTGGACGCGCGCGGCCCGAACTACACCATCCAGCGCGGCACGGTGACGGTCTTCCGCGGCGACCGCGAGATCGGCACGCTCCACCCCGAGAAGCGGGTCTACGACGTGCAGGGGATGGCGACGACCGAGGCCGGCATCGACCGCGGCCTGACCCGCGACCTCTACGTCGCGCTCGGCGACCGGCAGGCGGACGGCGCCTGGGCGCTGCGCACCTACGTGAAGCCCTTCTCCAACTGGATCTGGGCCGGCGCCATGCTGATGGCCGCGGGCGGGGTCGCGAGCCTGACCGACCGGCGCTACCGCGTCGGCGCCCCGGCGCGGCGGACGGCCGCGCCCTCGGCGCTGCCGGCCGAGTGACGATGCGCCGGCTGCTCCTCGCGCTCCTCCTCTGCCTCGCGCCGCTCGCGGCGCTCGCGGTGCAGCCCGACGAGATCCTGCCCGACCCGGCCCAGGAGGCCCGCGCCCGCGCCATCACCCGCGAGCTGCGCTGCGTCGTCTGCCAGAGCGAGTCGATCGACGAATCGAACGCCGACATCGCCCGCGACCTGCGCCTTCTCGTGCGCGAGCGGATCACCGCCGGGGACACGGACGAGGAGGTTCTCGCCTTCGTCGTCGACCGCTACGGCGAGTTCGTGCTCTTCCGCCCACCCTTCACCTGGCGCAACGCCGCCCTCTGGCTCTCCGGCCCCGCCCTCCTCCTCCTCGGCGGTGGCATCGCCTTCGGTTTCATCCGCCGCCGCGCCCGCGCCGCCCCGCCACCCCCGGCGCCGCTCTCGGCCGAGGAGAAGAAGCGCCTGGCCGCGCTGCTCGAGGAATAGGAACGCCGCCGTCCCCGAGCCGTTGCCCTGGCATGCCTCGGCGGTCCCGGATCCACGACACCCTCCTCTTCATTGCCCTCCTCTCCTCGGCGATGGCCCTCGGCGGCGCCCTCGCCCACCTCTTCGAGCTCCCCAACAAGATCGCCCTGCCGCAGGAAGAATATTTCATCGTCCAGCAGGTCTATCGCGGCTGGGACCGCCTCGGCTGGCTCCTCCTCGTCGAGCTCGCTTCGATCGTCGCCGTCGCCGTCCTCTCCCGCCGCGACCCGCGCCTCTTCCGTCCGCTCCTCGCCGCCGCGCTCTTCCTCCTCGCCGCCCAAGCCGTCTTCTGGACCTTCACCTTCCCGGTGAACGTCGCCACCGACAACTGGACCGCGGTGCCCGAGGGCTGGGAGCGGCTGCGGGCGCGCTGGGAATATTCCCACGCCGTCGGCGCCCTCTTCCAGCTCCTCGTCGTCGCCTCGCTGATCCTGGCCGCCCTCCGCCGCTGACGCGTCGCGGGTTCCCGCCGCCTGCCTCCGCCGCTATCGTCGCCGGGCCACCGGCGGGAGGAATGAGGATGGGCTTTGAGACGATCCGCTTCGAGGTCGCGGACGGCATCGCGACCCTGACGCTCGACCGCCCCGCGGTCAGGAACGGGCTGAACCCGGCCATGCGCCGCGAGATCCGCGCCGCCGTCGCCGACGCGCCGGCCCATGCCCGGGTGCTGGTGCTGACCGGGGCGGGCAAGAGCTTCTGCTCGGGACAGGACCTCGACCCGGCGCAGATCACCGACGACCTCGACCTCGCCGCCACGCTCCGGGACGAGTACGAGCCGATGCTGCGGGCGATCTACGACTGCCCGATCCCCACCATCGCAGCCGTGAACGGCGCGGCGGCCGGGGCGGGCGCCAACCTCGCGCTCGCCTGCGACGTGGTGATCGCCGCCCGCTCGGCGGTCTTCCTCCAGGCCTTCGCCCGCATCGGGCTCATCCCCGACGCCGGCGGCACCTTCTGGCTGCCGCGGCAGGTCGGCTTCGCCCGCGCCATGGGGGCCGCCCTCTTCGCCGAGCCGGTCGGCGCCGACGACGCCGTCGCCTGGGGCATGATCTGGCAGGCGGTGCCGGACGAGGAGCTCGCGGCGACCGTGGCGGCGCGCGCCGGCCAGCTCGCCCGCGGGCCGGCGGTCGCCTATCGGCTCATCAAGCAGGCGCTGCGCGAGAGCCTCGGCAACGGCCTCGGCGAGCAGCTCGCGCTCGAGGCGGCGCTGCAGGGCAAGGCGGGCCGCACCCGCGACTTCCGCGAGGGCGTCGCGGCCTTCATCGAGAAGCGCCCGGCGCGCTACGAGGGCCGCTAGCCGCCCATGGCCGGGACCCTCGCCCAGCGCATCCGCCGCGCGCCGCGCCCGCACGACCCGAACCGGGTGACCGAGATCGCCGCCCGCTTCGGCGACCTGCCCGGCCCGGCGCGGGCGCTCGTCGAG
>NZ_CALLYO010000128.1 GCF_937858865.1 uncultured Amaricoccus sp.
GGGCGGGGCGGGCGCTGCCCGAGGCAGGGCCTCGGGCGGGACGGATGGGGAGGGCCCGACCCTTCCTTCGCCGTGTCAGCCCACCGGCCGGATGATGACGACGATGCCGTCCGCCGCCGTCACCCGCACCACGTCGCCGGGGGCCGGCGGCACCGCGCCCTCGGCGAGCCGGGCCGGCCAGGGCACGCCGTCGACCGTCACCTGCCCCTCGGTGCGCGAGAAGGCGGCGACCACCGCCTCGCGCCCGACGAGCTGCTGCGCCCGGCGGTTCAGCCCCGCCGCCTCGTCGCCGCCCGGCTGGCCGTAGCGGGCGACGAGCGCCCGCCCGACGAAGAAGAAGACGATGGAGAGCGCGGCGAAGATGCCGACCTGCTCGTAGCCGCCGAGCCCCGGCGCGATCCAGAGCAGGCAGGCGGTGACCAGCGCGGCGGCGGCGGCCCAGACGAGGACGGTGGTGATCGTCACCATCTCGGCGGCCGCGAGCAGGATCGCCAGCGCCACCCACCACCAGGGCGAGATGCCGTCGAGCAAGGTCATTTCCCCTCGCGCGCCGCCCGGGCGAGATCGGCGATGCCGGCGACCGAGCCGATCAGGCTCGCCGCCTCGAGCGGCATCATGATCGTCTTGGCGTTCGGGCTCGCCGCCAGCTCGCGCAGCGCCTCGGTATACTTCTGCGCCACGAAGTAGTTGACCGCCTGCACGTCGCCCTTGGCGATCGCCTCGGAGACCATGGTGGTCGCCCGCGCCTCCGCCTCGGCCGAGCGCTCGCGCGCCTCGGCGTCGAGGAAGGCGGCCTGCCGGCGGCCCTCGGCCTCGCGGATCTGCGCCTCGCGCTCGCCCTCGGCCTTGAGGATCGCCGACTGTTTCAGCCCCTCGGCGGTCAGGATCTCGGCCCGCTTCAGCCGCTCGGCCTTCATCTGCCGCGCCATCGCCTCGGAGATGTCGGGCGGCGGGGCGAGGTCGCGGATCTCGACCCGCGTCACCTTCACCCCCCAGGGCGAGGAGGCATGGTCGATCACCGAGAGCAGCCGGGTGTTGATCGCGTCGCGGTTGGAGAGCGCCTCGTCGAGGTCCATCGAGCCGAGCACGGCGCGGATGTTGGTCTGGCTGATGTTCTTCAGCGCGTTCTCGAGGTTCTTCACCTCGTAGGCGGCCCTGGAGGCGTCGACCACCTGGTAGAAGGCGACGGCGTCGGCGACCACCATCGCGTTGTCGCGGGTGATGACCTCCTGCTCCTCGATGTCGAGGACGGTCTCCATCATGTTGATCCTGCGGCCGACCCGGTCCATCAGCGGCACGAGGAACCTCAGCCCCGGCTCGAGCGTGCGGGTGTAGCGGCCGAAGCGCTCCACGGTCCAGTTCTCGCCCTGGGGGACGGACTTCACCATGGTGAAGATCAGGATGATCGCGAAGATCAGGATCGCGATGGCGGGCGCGCCGAAAGCCGTCATGCTCGTCTCTCCTCACGTCGCAGGCCCGCGCCTGCCGGTCCCCCGAGCCATGCTTTCGCGCGGATCGTGCTGGAGCACAAGCGGGTTGGCAGGCGCGCCTCGCGCCCGCCCGCGGTTGATCGGGGCGCGCAGGCCGCGTATGCAGGCCGTCGACAACGGGATGGCCGATGAACGGGAACGAAGCCCCAGCCACTGCGGAGCGCAAGCGCGGCTCCGGCGCGCGGATGGTCTACGACCTCCTGCGCGACGAGATCCTCGACCTGGTGCTGCCGCCGGGAAGCCCGGTCGACGAGATGCAGCTCGCCGAGCGGTTCGGCCTCTCCCGCACGCCGGTGCGCGAGGCGCTGGTGCGCCTCGCCGGCGAGGGGCTGATCGAGACGCTGCCCAACCGCTCGACGATGGTCTCGAACATCGACTTCCTCAACTTGCAGCCGCTCTTCGACGCGCTGGTGCTGATGTACCGCGTCACCACCCGGCTCGCGGCGCGCCATCACCGGCCGGAGGATCTGCAGGCGATCCGCGCCCACCAGGCCGACTTCGCGCGCGCCGTGGCGGCGCAGGACGCGCTGGCGATGATCTCGACCAACGCCGCCTTCCATGCTGCCATCGCCGAGGCCGGGCGCAACCCCTGGTTCGCGACCCTCTTCGGGCGGCTCCTCGACGAAAGCCGCCGGCTGCTCCGGCTCTACTACCGCTCCTACGACGACCGCCTGCCGCAGGCCTTCGTCGACGAGCACGAGGCGATGATCGCCGCGATCGCCGCCCGCGACGAGGAGGCCGCCGACCGGCTCGCGCGCGCCCACGCCGAGCAGATCGTCGCCCAGATCGAGCGGCTCCTGACCCGCGGCGACCGCCTCGACATCGCGCTCTGAGCCCCGCACCCTGTCCGCACGCCGCTCCAGGACGAAGAGGGCAGCGCCCGACCCGGCGGGCGAGAAGCGCCCGCCTGGGG
>NZ_CALLYO010000129.1 GCF_937858865.1 uncultured Amaricoccus sp.
TCCGACTGCTGTGGCTCCTCCTCCGCGCGCGGCGTTAACCTCCGTTGAGATGCGGTAAACGCCCCGCGCCTTATCCTTGATTTACAACCGCTTGCCCCGGGCCCGCACTGTGCGGAGCCCGTGCGGCCGGCCCACTCACTTCTCCAGCCACCAGACCTCCGGCAGCCAGCCGATCCAGTCGCCGTAGACCGGCAGCGCCTCGGGATGCTTGAGCTCCGCCTTGTGCGCGACGAGGCTGCGGTCCGAGAACCAGAAGGGAATCACGTAGCGCCCCGTCGTCAGCACCCGGTCGAGCGCCTGCACCGCCGCCCGGAACTCCACCGGGTCCCGCGTCGCCAGCATGTCTGCGATCATCGCCTCCGCCGCCGGACTGTCGATCCCCATGTAGTTGCGCGTCCCCGGCACGGTCACGCCTTCCTTCCCCCAGTAGAGCGTCTGCTCGTTCCCGGGCGAGAGCGACATGTTCCAGGTGTTCACCACCATGTCGAAGTCGTAGTCGTTCTTGCGCGCGTTGTACTGCGCCTGGTCGACCAGCTTCACCCGCGCCTCGATCCCGAGCTGGCGCAGCGCGTCCGAGAAGATGTTCGCCGCCGCCTCGCTCTGCCCCGAGGTCAGCAGGATCTCGAAGCTGAACGGCTCCCCGGCCGCGTTCCTCAGCACCCCCTCCTCGACCCTCCACCCCGCCGCCTCGAGCTGCCGCGCCGCCACCCGCATGTTGGCCCGGTTCCGCTCCGACCCGTCCGAGGCCGGCAGCGCATAGCCGTCGAGCGCCCCCGGCACCAGGCCGTCCGCGAAGGGCGCGAGCAGCTCCCGGACCCGCCCCTCCGCCGGCCCCGTCCCCATGCCGAGCGCGGAGTTGGCGAAGTAGCTCGCCCGCCGCGGAAAGGCGCCGCCGTTCAGCGTCTGGTTGACGAACTCGAAGTTGAAGGCGTGCAGCAGCGCGTCCCTGACCCGCCAGTCGGCGAAGACCGGCCGCCGGGTGTTGAAGACGAAGCCCTCCATCCCCGAGGGCCGCCCGTGCAGGATCTCCTCCTTGACCACCTTGCCCGAGGTCACCGCCGGGAAGTTGTATTCCCGCGCCCAGCGCGTCGGGTTCAACTCGCGGTAGACCGAGAGCTCGCCGGCGGTGAAGGCCTGGAAGAGCGCCCCCCCGTCGACGAAGTAGTCGTATCGGATCGTGTCGAAGTTGTTCACCCCCCGGTTGATCGGCAGGTCCTTCCCCCAGTAGTCCGGGTTCCGCTTGAAGGCGATGTACCGCCCCGGCTCGAAGCTGCCGATCGTATAGGGCCCCGACCCCACCGGCACGCGCAGGCTGCTCTCGGCGAAGTCCACGCCCTCCCAGTCGGCCCGCTTCAGGATCGGGCGCAGCCCGATGATCAGCGGCAGCTCGCTGTCCGGCTCGCTGAAGTCGAAGCGCACCGACCGCTCGCCGGTCCGCTCGACCTTCGCCACCTTTTCCCAGGCATTCCGGTATCTTGGCAGCCCCTGCTCGGCCAGCGTCTCCATCGACCAGATGACGTCCTCGACCGTCACCGGCGATCCGTCGGAGAATTTCGCCTCCGGCCGCAGCGTGAATTCGACCCACGCGCGATCCGGCCCGGTGTCGATCGATTCGGCCAGCAGCCCGTAGAGCCCGAAGGGCTCGTCCCAGTTCCGCGCCATCAGCGTCTCGAAGACATGGCTGGCGACGGCGGCCGGCGCCCGTCCCTTCAATATGTAGGGATTGAGCGAGTCAAAGCCGCCGGTTTCCCCGAATACGATAGTGCCGCCCTTCGGCGCGTCCGGGTTGGCGTAAGGCAGCGACACAAGATCCGGTGGCAGCGCCGGTTCGCCATACATAGCTATGCCATGGCTCGGTTCCGACACGGCCACGGTCGCGAGCGACACTGCCGCGAGCGCCAGGCTGATGGCCGGGACGAAGCGTGTCATATCCGTCACATCCTCGCGAATGATTTACCAAGGTCACCCTTAGCCCCCCCTGCCGGGCGCCGCACGCGGATTTTTGTCTTGGCGATAGACCTTTGATTTTGTATAAGGGTTCCACTGCTCGATAGGTTTCTTGCCTGTATGAAACCTGCCTCAACGACTTGACGCCCTCCTCGCGAGGGCGTCTTTTTTTCGCGCCCGACGATCCCTCTCCCGGCCGATGCGAAGTCTTCGCACAGGCAGCGAAATTGATCCGCGCCGGATTCGGGCGTAGGCTCGCCGAAAGCGCGCCGGAACCCGGAGACTCCGGATGATCGAGCTCCTGATTGCCGCCTGCCTCTCGTTCGGCGCCCCCGAGTGCCGCAACTTCTCGCTCCTCTACGATCCCGCCGAGCTCTCGCTCGTCGCCTGCGCCACCCGCGGCCAGGCCGAGATCGCCCGCTGGCACGAATCGCACCCGCGCTGGACCGTCTCGCGCTGGACCTGCGCCTGGCGCACCCCGGGCAGCGTCGACATCTGACGCCCCGCGGCCCGTTGCCTTCGCACCTGCAACGACTATGCTGCCGCCGCACAGCAACCGGCGGAGGAAGCGGATGTCGTTGAAGGGCAAGGTGGCGGTGGTCACCGGATCCAACTCGGGAATCGGCCTCGGCGTGGCCGAGGCGCTCGCCGCGGCCGGCGCCGACGTCGTGCTCAACTCCTTCACCGACGCCCCCGAGGACCACGCCCTCGCCGAAGGCATCGCCGGCAGGACCGGCGTCCGCGCCATCTACCTCAAGGCCGACATGGCGAGCGGCGAGGCCTGCCGCTCACTCGTGACGCGCGCAGCCGAGGCGCTCGGCCGCGTCGACATCCTGGTCAACAACGCCGGCATCCAGCATGTCGCGCCGATCCCCGACTTCCCCCCGGCGACCTGGGACCGGATCATCGCCATCAACCTCACCTCCGCCTTCCACACCACCGCCGCCGCCCTGCCGCTGATGCGCGCCCAGGGCTGGGGCCGCATCGTCAACATCGCCTCGGCGCACGCCCTGACCGCCTCGCCCTTCAAGTCGGCCTACGTCGCGGCCAAGCACGGCGTCGTCGGCCTGACCAAGGTCACCGCCCTCGAGACCGCCGAGGAGCCCGTCACCTGCAACGCCATCTGCCCGGGCTACGTGCTGACCCCCCTCGTCGAGGCGCAGATCCCCGACCAGATGCAGGTGCACCGGATGGACCGCGAGACGGTGATCCGCGAGGTCATGCTCCAGCGCCAGCCCTCGAAGCAGTTCGCCACCGTCGAGCAGATCGGCGGCTGCGTCGCCTTCCTCTGCTCGCCCGCCGCCGACCAGGTCACCGGCACCACCCTCTCGGTCGACGGCGGCTGGACCGCCCTGTGACGATCCCGATCAACCTCGCGCTGCAGGGCGGCGGCGCGCACGGCGCCTTCACCTGGGGCGTCCTCGACCGCCTGCTCGAGGAGGAGGAGATCGAGATCGAGGGCATCACCGCCACCTCGGCCGGCGCGATGAACGCCGCCGCCCTCAAGCACGGCTTCGTCCTCGGCGGCCGCGCCGGCGCCCGCGAATGGCTCGACACCTTCTGGTTGCGCGTCTCCGGCCTCGACGGCGTCTTCGGCGACGCGATGATGGACTGGCTCCGCGCCGTCTCGCCCAGCCCCGCCATCACCGCGCGCTTCCTCGAGGCGAGCCCCGCCGTCCTCGCCACCGAGGCCATCACCCGCCTCCTCTCGCCCTACCAGTTCAACCCGACCAACTTCCACCCGCTGCGCGGCATCGTCGAGGAGATGCTCGACACCTCCGTCGTCTGCTCGGACAAGGGGCCGAAGCTCTTCATCAACGCCACCAACGTCCGCGACGGCAAGCCGCGCATCTTCATGGGCGACGAGATCACCGCCGACGCCATCCTCGCCTCCGCCTGCCTGCCCACCCTCTACCAGGCGGTCGAGATCCACGACCCGCGCACCGGCCGGCTCGAGGCTTACTGGGACGGCGGCTATACCGGCAACCCCGCCCTCTATCCCCTCTTCTACCACACGCGCGCCGCCGACATCCTCATCATCCACATCAACCCGCTCCACCGCGAGGAGCTGCCGCGCACCTCGTCCGAGATCATCAGCCGGATCAACGAGGTAAGCTTCAACGCTTCGCTCCTGCACGAACTGCGCGCCATCGCCTTCGTCAACCGCCTGCTCGACCAGGGCGTGATCGCCGAGGGCACGATGAAGCGCAACAACGTCCACTCGATCAGCGACGACGCGCTGATGAACCAGCTCGGCATGGTGACGAAGCTCACCCTCAACCGCGCCCTTCTCCTCCAGCTCAAGGACGCCGGCCGCGCCGCGATGGAGCGCTTCCTCGCCGAGAACCGCCCCTCCGTCGGCCGCTGCTCGACCGTCGATCTCCCCGCCGTCATCGCCTCCTAGTGGACAAACGGCCGCCTGTCGGGCATCGAGATGGCAACGGGGCCGCTCGAGGCCTCGCGGAGGGCGCATGCGCGGACGGGAGCGGCATGCCGACCGGGTGCAGGCGGCCGTCGAGGGCGACGCGCCGGCGCGCTCCGCGCTGGCCGCCTCCTGGCGCCGCTCCGCCGCGCTGCACCGCCTCGACCCCGCCGTCAGCGCCCCGCCCCGCCGCCTGTCCGACGCCGAGCTCGGCCGCGCGCGCCAGCGGGTAGAGCCGCTCCTCCACGTCGCCGGGCCCGCCCTCGACCGGCTCTTCCAGGCGGTCGGCGGCGTCGGCTGCTGCGTGCTCCTCGCCGACGGCGACGGCGTCCCTCTCGACCGCCGCGGCACCGTCTCCGACGATGCGACCTTCCGCGACTGGGGCCTCTGGACCGGCACGGTCTGGAGCGAGGCCGCCGAAGGCACCAACGGCATCGGCACCAGCATCGTCGAGCAGCGGGCACTGACCATCCACCGCGACCAGCATTTCTTCGCCCGCAACACCGACCTCTCCTGCACCACCGCGCCGATCTTCGACCACGAGGGCCGCCTCGCCGCCGCCCTCGACGTCTCCTCCTGCCGGGCCGATCTCACCGAGGCCTTCGTCGGCCTCATCGCCGTCGCCGTGCAGGACGCCGCCCGCCGCATCGAGGCCGAGGCCTTCCGCCTCGCCTTCCCCGACGCCCGCGTCCTCGTCGCCCCCGGCAGCGAGAAGTCGGGCGGCGGCCTCATCGCCGTCGACCGCGACGACCTCGTCATCGGCGCCACCCGCGCCGCCCGCCTCGCGCTCGCCCTCACCCCCGAGGCGCTCGCCCGCCCCCGCCCCGCCGCCGACCTCATCGGCGCGCCCGACGGCGACCTCGACGCCGCCGAGCGCGGCGCGCTGCAACGCGCCCTCGCCCGCGCCGGCGGCAACGCCTCCGCCGCCGCCAGGGCACTCGGCATCAGCCGCGCCACCCTCTACCGCAAGCTCGACCGCCTCGGCCTCTCGGCGCGAACCTGAGCTCCCGATACGCCGGCCCGGTTGAACCCTATAGCACTGAGTGCTATATATAACCGCGCTACGGCGGAGATCGCATGCGTGTCTTCAAGACGAAGCCCTTCGCCCGCTTCGCCGCGAGGGAAAGGATCGACGATGCAGCGCTGGTCGAGGCGGTTCGCCGCGCGGAACGCGGCATCTTCGACGCCGATCTCGGTGGCGGAGTCATCAGGCAGCGCATCGCCCGGCCCGGCCAGGGCCGGTCCGGCGGCTTTCGCAGCATCATCCTCTTTCGCCGCGAACGGAGCGCCTATTTCGTCTACGGCTTCGCCAAGAGCAGCCGGAGCAACATCCGCGACGACGAGCTCGAGGCCTTCCGCCGGCTCGCCCGCGAGCTGCTCGACCTCGGCGACGCGGCGATCGCGGCGGCGCTCGCGAACGGAACGATCTCGGAGGTGACGGACCATGACCAAGCGGTATAGGAGCGACGCCCTCGCGGCGGTGCACGAGACCGCCGCCGGCCTCAGCGCGGCGGGGATCCTGTCGAAGCAGTCGATGAAGGACTTCGACGCCCTCTGCCTGACACCGATCGAACCGCTGACCCCGGAGGAGATCCGGGCCGTCCGCCTGCGGGAAAACGTCAGCCAGGCCGTCTTCGCGCGGCACCTGAACGTCACCAGCGGCCTCGTCAGCCAGTGGGAGCGCGGCGAGAAGCGTCCCCGCGGCGCCTCGCTGAAGCTCCTCACCCTGGTGGCGAAGAAGGGGCTTCAGGCCGTCGCCTGAGCCTGACGCCGCTCTCGACCGCTCACGGCCGCGCGAAGCGCCCTCCACCTGTCTCAGATGTGAGACACCCGCCGCTCGTCGGCCGCCGCCCCCCTCCTGACAGCTGCGACTCCATCGCGCAACATTCTTTCACGGACCGCGCCCAGCGGTTCCAAAGCAAAGCTTCGGGAGGCTACCCATGAACAAGATCGAATTCTTCCGCACCGCCACCGCCCCCTTCGAGACCCGCTACGGCAACTTCATCGGCGGCAGGTGGACCGCGCCGGCCTCGGGGCGCTACTTCGACAACTTCTCGCCCGTCAACGGCCAGAAGCTCTGCGAGATCGCCCGCTCCGACGCCCAGGACGTCGAGGCCGCCCTCGACGCCGCCCACGCCGCCAGGGACGCCTGGGGCCGCACCAGCGCCGCCGAGCGCGCGCTGATCCTCAACCGCATCGCCGACCGGATGCAGGACAACCTCGAGCTCCTCGCCCGCGCCGAGACCTGGGACAACGGCAAGCCGATCCGCGAGACCACCCACGCCGACCTGCCGCTCGCCATCGACCACTTCCGCTACTTCGCCGGCGTCGTGCGCGCCCAGGAGGGCGGGATCTCCGAGATCGACCACGACACCGTCGCCTACCACTTCCACGAGCCGCTCGGCGTCGTCGGCCAGATCATCCCGTGGAACTTCCCCCTCCTCATGGCGGTCTGGAAGCTCGCCCCCGCACTTGCCGCCGGCAACTGCGTCGTGCTGAAGCCGGCCGAGCAGACACCCGCCTCGATCCTCCTCCTCGTCGGCCTCATCGCCGACCTCCTGCCGCCCGGCGTCCTCAACGTCGTCAACGGCTTCGGCCTCGAGGCCGGCAAGCCGCTCGCCTCCTCGAACCGCATCGCCAAGATCGCCTTCACCGGCGAGACCACGACCGGCCGGCTCATCATGCAGTACGCCAGCCAGAACCTCATCCCGGTGACGCTGGAGCTCGGCGGCAAGTCCCCGAACATCTTCTTCGCCGACGTCGCCGCCGAGGACGACGACTTCCTCGACAAGGCCATCGAGGGCTTCGTGATGTTCGCCCTCAACCAGGGCGAGGTCTGCACCTGCCCCTCGCGCGCGCTCATCCACGAATCGATCTACGACCGCTTCATGGAGAAGGCCATCGCCCGCACCGAGGCCATCGTCCAGGGCGACCCGCTCGACCCGGCGACGATGATCGGCGCCCAGGCCTCCTCCGAGCAGATGGAGAAGATCCTCTCCTACATCGACATCGGCAGGCAGGAGGGCGCGCAGGTCCTGACCGGCGGCGGCCGCAACGAGCTGCCGGGCGAGCTCGGGGCCGGCTTCTACGTGAAGCCGACGATCTTCCAGGGCCACAACAAGATGCGCATCTTCCAGGAGGAGATCTTCGGCCCCGTCGTCTCCGTCACCACCTTCAAGGACGACGCCGACGCGCTCGCCATCGCCAACGACACCCTCTACGGCCTCGGCGCCGGCGTCTGGACCCGTGACGGCAACCGCGCCTACCGCTTCGGCCGCGGCATCAAGGCCGGGCGCGTCTGGACCAACTGCTACCATGCCTACCCGGCGCATGCGGCCTTCGGCGGCTACAAGCAGTCGGGCATCGGCCGCGAGAACCACAAGATGATGCTCGACCACTACCAGCAGACCAAGAACATGCTGGTCAGCTACAGCCCGAAGAAGCTCGGCTTCTTCTGAGTGCTTCCGGCGCGCGTTAACCTGTGCGAAGATCCGGTTAACGCGCGCCTTGAATGCAAGTGAAATCAGCGCCTTGTCCAGAGTCGCACGCGTGCGACTCCGGCCCGTGCAACCGAAGGAGGAAGAAATGGCCAGGACCATGAAAGCCGCCGTCGTCCGCGAGTTCGGCAAGCCCCTCACCATCGACGAGGTGCCCGTCCCCGAGCCCGGCCCCGGCGAGATCCAGGTGGCGATCCGCGCCTCCGGCGTCTGCCACACCGACCTGCACGCCGCCGAGGGCGACTGGCCGGTCAAGCCCAGCCCGCCCTTCATCCCCGGCCACGAGGGCGTCGGCTTCGTCTCCGCCGTCGGCCGCGACGTCCGCCACGTCAAGGAGGGCGACCGCGTCGGCGTCCCCTGGCTCTACACCGCCTGCGGCCACTGCCGCCACTGCCTCGGCGGCTGGGAGACGCTCTGCCTCGAGCAGAAGAATACCGGCTACTCGGTCAACGGCGGCTTCGCCGAATACGTCGTCGCCGACCCGAACTACATCGGCCACCTGCCGGCCAACATCGACTTCGTCGAGATCGCGCCGGTCCTCTGCGCCGGGGTCACCGTCTACAAGGGCCTCAAGGTCACCGACACCAGGCCCGGCGACTGGGTGGTCATCTCCGGCGTCGGCGGCCTCGGCCACATGGCGGTGCAGTACGCCAAGGCGATGGGCCTCAACGTCGCCGCCGTCGACATCGCCGACGACAAGCTCGAGCTCGCCCGCAAGCTCGGCGCCACCCTCACCGTCAACGCCATGAACGAGGACCCGGCCACCGTCATCAAGCGCGAGACCGGCGGCGGCGCCCAGGGCGTGCTCGTCACCGCCGTCAGCCGCAAGGCCTTCGAGCAGGCGATCGGCATGGTCGCCCGCGGCGGCACCGTCTCGCTCAACGGCCTGCCCCCCGGCGACTTCCCGCTCGACATCTTCGGCATGGTCCTGAACGGGATCACCGTCCGCGGCTCGATCGTCGGCACCCGCCTCGACCTGCAGGAGAGCCTCGACTTCGCCCGCGACGGCAAGGTCAAGGCCACCGTCGCCCGCGCGAGGCTCGAGGACATCAACGACATCTTCGCCCGGATGCACAAGGGCCAGATCGAGGGCCGCATGGTCCTCGACCTCGCCTCGTGATGGCCGCACTCGACAAGGTGAGCGCCACGCCGGCGGCGCTCGCCCTCCTCGCCGAGATCACCGCCGAGCACGGCCCCGTCCTCTTCCACCAGTCCGGCGGCTGCTGCGACGGCTCCTCGCCGATGTGCTACCCGCTCGGCGAGTTCGCCCTCGCCGACAGCGACGTCCTCCTCGGCCACATCGGCGGGGCGCCCTTCTACATCGGCGGCCCGCAGTACGAGGCCTGGAAGCACACCGACCTCGTCATCGACGCGGTCCCCGGCCGCGGCGGCATGTTCTCCCTCGACAATGGCCGCGAACGCCGCTTCCTCACCCGTTCCCGGGTCTGCCTGCCGCCTCGCCCCTGACGCCCGCCCGGCCGGCGAGCGCCTTGCCGAGCCGCGGCAGCCCCGCCCGCTTCAGCAGCGTCCGCAGCGGCTGGTCCCGCCCCGATGCCGCCTCGGCCCGCGCCTGCGCCCCGGCCGCCACCCGGCCGAGGTCCACCCCCTCCTCCAGCAGCTCGACGAGAAACCCGTCCGGCTCGCGCAGCAGGATCCCGTGCCGTGCCAGCGTGCGGGTCGGAAAGTCCCGCCGGTTCAGCGTCAGCAGCACCTCCGCGCCCCCGGCGATCGCGGCCGCCAGCACGTGCCGGTCGGCCGGATCGGGCAGCGACAGCCCCGCCACCAGCTCCTCTGCCACCGCCACCTCCGCCTCCGGCCAGGCCGCGCGCAGGAGCGCGATCTCCCCGCGCGCCACCGCCTCCGCCCCCTCCGGCAGCCGCCGCGTCGCCCGCGCCCACTCCTCGAGGATGCGCGCCGACCAGAGCGGCGCGAACCCGCCCGCCGCCGCCGCGCCCACCACCATCTCCCGCAGCACCGTCGGAAAGAGCACGCAGGCGTCGATCAGCACCCTCACGGGCCGAGCCTGAGGAAGAGCGCCTTGAGATAGGCCGTCTCGGCCAGCGCCGGATGCACCGGATGGTCCGGCCCCGCGCCCCCCACGTGCAGGATCTGCGCCTCGCGCCCGGCCCGCGCCACCCCCCGGAGGCTCGCCTCCCGGAACCGCGCCAGATCGGCCGCGTGGCTGCACGAGCAGAGCACCAGGAAACCGTCCGGCTCGACCAGCGCCGCCCCGAGCCGCGCCACCTTCTCGTAGGCCCGGAGCCCCGCCTCCAGCGCCGCCTTGTTCGGCGCGAAGGCCGGCGGGTCGCAGACCACGACCCCGAACCGCCGCCCCTCGCCGGCGAGCGCCGCCATCGCCTCGAAGGCATCG
>NZ_CALLYO010000130.1 GCF_937858865.1 uncultured Amaricoccus sp.
TCGGACATGCGGTCAAGCGTGGCCTGGGAAAGCTCGAGCTCGGAGCGGTACTTGCGCTCGAGGATGATGGCCGAGGAGATGTCCTCGAAGAGGAAGGCGAGCGCGCCCTGCGGGTGCGGGCGGCCGGTGACGCGGAAGATCTTGCCGGAGGGGAGCTGCCAGTTCTCCTCGTAGGTGCCGTCGCGGGCGCCCTCCTCGAGCTCGGAGAGCTTGCGCCGCCAGGAGGCGAAGTCCTTCTGCTCGGGCATCTGCCGGGTCTCGCGCAGTCGCTCGAGGAAGTCGCGCAAGCTGGGGCGGCCGGCGAGCCAGACGGCGTCGATCTTCACCAGATCGGTCAGCGCGGGGTTGAAGAGGCCGAGGCGGCGGTTCTTGTCGAAGACGGCGAGGCCGATCGGGAGATGGGCGAAGGTCTCGGTCAGCGTCTCGACGAAGCGCCGCAGCGAGGCCTCGGCGGCGACGAGGTCGTCGGCGTCGAGCGCGAAGCCGAGCGTCTCGCCGCCGGCGCCCGGGGTCTCGGAGAGCTCGTACCAGTGCGGCTCGCCCTCGTCGCGCCCGGCGACGGCCACCCGGCGGCGGCTGCCGGGGCCGCGCGGGGTGAGCGGCACCTCCTCCACCACCTGGGCGAAGGCGTTGGCGATACGGTGGTCGGGCAGGTCGCCGGCCGGCCGGTCGAAGCGCTCGCGGTAGCCGGCGTTGGCCCAGACGACCTGGCCGTCGGGCGCCCGGTTCCAGGCCATGACCGGCGCCCGGTCGAGCACCTCGCGCAGGAAGTCGAGCTCGCCGCCGGCGCGGGCGGCGAGGCGCTTCGGCGTCGGCGAGGGCGCGCGCCTCCTCGGTCGCGGCCCGGATCGAGAGCCAGGCGGTGCCGCCGCGCGGCTCGCCGATGATCTCGTAGGCGGTGCCGTCGCCGCGCGGGCAGTGGTGGCGGAAGCCGGCGCCGTAGAGGACGAGCGCCTCGAGGTCCGTCCTGAGCGTCGGGCAGTCGTGGGCATAGTGCTCGGCGAGCACCGCGAGGCGAGGGCCGCCGGCCGGCAGGCTGCCGAGCAGCGCGCGGGCCGGCTCGGTCAGCGCCTTGAGGCTCGCGCCGTTGATGAGGAAGTCGCAGGCGCCGGCGGCCGAGCCGGCCGGCAGCCGCCCGGCGCGCGCGAGGCGCGGCCCGAGCAGGCCGACGAGCGCGAGCGTCGCGGCGGCGCTGACGAGGGCGGCGAGCAGGCCCTCGGGCAGGGCGCCGATCGGCCAGGCGGAGGAGAAGAGGCGGGACAAATCCATGCGAGGCGGACCCGGAGGGGGAGCAGAGCCCGGTCATCTGAGGCGACGAGGCTTAAGGAACGCTTAACCCTGTCGGCCGCCGGCCGGACGGGAGACGCGGGCGCGCGGCCAGGTCACGGTGACGATGGCCCCGGTCGCGCGGGCGAAGTCGGCCGGGCCGGCGCATTCCTCCGGCCGGCCGTTGCGGAAGACGAGGCGGGCGCCGGAGCGCTCGAGCAGCGTCTTGGCGATGAAGAGGCCGAGGCCCATGCCCTCGTAGCCGGGCCGCTCGGCCTGGGCGGGGGCGCGGCGGCCGAGGAAGGGCTCGCCGATGCGGCCGATGAGCTCGGGCGGGTAGCCCGGGCCATCGTCGCCGATCTCGACGCGGAGCTCGGTCTCGCTCCATTCGAGGTCGATCCAGACCGTCGAGGCGGCGAAGTCGACGGCGTTCTGCACCAGGTTGCGCAGCCCCTGGATGATCTCCGGCTGGCGGGCGAGCTCGGGCTGCACCTCGGGGCCCTCCTCGAGCGGGGCGCCCTCGACGCGGGTGATGATGCGGATGCCGCGGTCGGCGTGCGGGGCGGCGGCCTCCTCGACCACGCTCGAGATGGGCGCGAACAGCAGCATCGCGTCCTCGCGCCCCTTGGCGTTCCCGTGCGGGCCCATCGCGTGCAGGATGCGGCTGCAGCGCTCGGCCTGGGTGCGCACGAGCAGCGCGTCCTCCTGCAGGTTGGGGCGGTCGGCCAGCTCGTCGACCAGCTCGCTCGCGGCGATCTTGATGGTGGCGAGGGGCGTGCCGAGCTCGTGCGCCGCCGCGGCCACCACGCCGCCGAGGGCGGAGAGCTGCTGCTCGCGGGCGAGGGCGAGCTGGGTCGCCGCCAGCGCCTGCGACATGTCGAAGGCCTCGCCCGAGACCCGGCGGGCGTAGACGGCGAGGAAGGCCGTTCCGGTCATCAGCGCCGCCCAGCTGCCGAGGGCCAGCGCCTCGGGCAGGGCGAGGGCCTCGCCGGAGGGGAGCTCGATCGGCACGCTCGCGACCGCGAGGAGCGAGATGATCGCGCCGGCGGCGACCGCCAGCGTCACGGCGGCGCGGAGCGAGAGGACCGAGGCGCCGATGGTGACCGGCGCGACGATGAGGAGCGCGAAGGGATTGGCGAGCCCGCCGGTGAGATAGAGCAGCGCCCCGAGCTGCCCGAGGTCGAAGAGGAGCGTGAGCAGCGCCTCGCGTTCGCTGAGCTGGCGCTTGCGGGCGGCGACGGCCATGGCGGCGAGGTTGAAGACGGCGAGGGCGCCGATGACGAGGGTCACCGGCAGGTGCGGGATGCGCATCCCGAGGCCGAGCGAGGCGACGAGCACCGCCACCGTCTGTCCGCCGAGGGCGAGCCAGCGCAGCAGGATGAGCGTGCGCAGCCGGACCCAGCCGCTGCGGGCGTCGCTCTCGATGAACGGCAGGTCGGGCTGGCTCATGCCCCGCGGCATAGCAGGCGGGCGGGGGGCCTCAAAGCGAATTGCCGGGCCTCGGGTTGCGACCCCGGCCCCCGCGTGCGAAAGAGGGCCCGCCCGAAGCCGCCCCGGAGGTTTGCCCCGTGATGACCCGCCTTTCGGCCATCCTCGCGATCCTCGTGGTCGTGGCCGGGCTGGCGGCGGCGGGCTGGTTCGCGCTCCGCCCCTCCGACGCCGATCCCTTCGCGCCCTGCCGCGGCTCGTCGGTGGCGGGCGGCACGGCGACGATCGGCGGGCCGTTCGCGCTCACCGACGGCGCCGGGCGGCGGGTGACGGACGCCGAGGCGATCACCGGGCCGACGCTGGTCTATTTCGGCTACAGCTTCTGCCCCGACGTCTGCCCGTTCGACCTCTCGCGCAACGCGCTCGCCGCCGCCGAGCTGGCGGAGAAGGGGACGCAGGTGGGGCAGGTCTTCATCTCGATCGACCCCGCGCGCGACACGCCCGAGGTGGTGCGCGACTTCGTGGCGGCGATCGATCCCGGCATCCTCGGGCTGACCGGGACGGCCGAGGAGGTTGCCAAGGCGGCCGCGGCCTATAAGGTCTATTATCGCAAGAGCGGCGACGATCCGGACTATTATCTCATGGACCATTCAACGTTCACCTATCTCGTGGCGCCGGAGGTCGGCTTCCTGGACTTCTACCGCTCGGAGCAGACGCCCGAGCAGGTCGCCGGGTCGGTGGCGTGCTATGCCGCCCGGCTCTGATCCCGAGGGCGCCCCGCCGCGGCCGGTCTCGCCCGAGGATCTCGGGCCCGACCGCTCGCTCCTCATCGTCGACGACGACGAGCCCTTCCTGCGCCGGCTCGGCCGGGCGATGGAGAAGCGCGGCTTCGAGGTGACCGGGGTCGATACGGTCGCCGCCGCCCGGGCGGTGGTGGAGAGCCGCCCGCCGGCCTATGCCGTGGTCGACCTGCGCCTCGAGGACGGCAACGGCCTCGAGGTGGTCGGCGCGCTGCGCGAGCGGCGGCCGGACGCGCGCATCGTGGTCCTGACCGGCTACGGCGCCATCGCCTCGGCGGTGGCGGCGGTGAAGATCGGCGCCACCGACTATCTCGCCAAGCCGGCCGACGCCAACGACGTGACGGCCGCGCTCCTCGCCACCAACGCCGGCAAGGCCGAGCCGCCCGAGCACCCGATGACCGCCGACCGCATCCGCTGGGAGCACGTGCAGCGGGTCTACGAGCTCTGCGACCGCAACGTCTCGGAGACCGCGCGGCGGCTCAACATGCACCGGCGCACCCTGCAGCGGATGCTGGCCAAGCGCAGCCCCAAGTAGCCGCGGGGCCGGCCCTCTTCCCCGCGCGTCGTCGACAACTTCTCAACCTTCTGCCGCCACCCTCGCGCCCGCCACAGCGCGAGGACATGCCGATGATCGACCCGGCCGCCGCCGACTTCGTCCCCGAGGGGTCCCTGCAGGCGGCCGGCGTCGTCATCCCCCCCGACCCGGCGGTCATCACGCCGGCGATCCGCGCGGCGATCCTCGACGGCCGCTTCGAGGCCGAGGAATCGCGCCAGATCCCCGGCATCGTGCGGCCGGGCGACCGGGTGCTGGAAATCGGCGCCGGCATCGGCTTCATCTCGACGCTGCTCGCCCGCCAGCCGCGCGTGGCGCTGGTGGTCGCGGTCGAGGCCAACCCGCACCTCATCGGCTACATGACGCGCCTCCATGCCCTCAACCGGGTGCGCAAGGTGCGGCGGATCAATGCGGTCCTGAGCAACGGCCCCGAGGCCTCGGCGACCTTCTACCTGCGGCGCGACTTCTGGATGGGCTCGCTCGCGGCCGGGCCCAACCCTTACGTCGGCACGGTCGAGGTGCCGACCATGAACCTCGACTCGCTGCTGCGGGCGGAGGCGATCGACCTCGTCGTCTGCGACGTGGAGGGGGCGGAGTCCGCCCTCTTCGACGGCGCCGACCTCTCCGGCGTCGACCGCGTCTTCCTCGAGCTGCACGACCACGTCACCGGCCTCTCCGGCGTGCGCCGCCTCTTCGCGACGCTGGCCGGACACGGGTTCGTCTACGATCCACGCCATTCGCTCGGCAGCGTGGTGCTCTTCCAGAAGCTCGGCGCCGCGGATATCGTGCGGCCCTACGCGGGATAGCCGCCGCACCCTTCTGCCGACCCGGGACTTGAAGCGCGGCGGGTGGAGGGCCATGCTGAAGGGCAGGTCAACGGAGCCGCCGCCATGGGCGTTCACAAGCAGTCGGTCAGCTTCAGCGAGGACGCCTACGCCTTCGCCAGGGAGCTGGTCGAGTCGGGCGAATACCCGACGGTCGACGAGGCCGTGTCGGGCGAGCTCGAGCGGGCGAAGGAGCTGCGCGCCTGGCGGCAGGCGTC
>NZ_CALLYO010000131.1 GCF_937858865.1 uncultured Amaricoccus sp.
GGGTCGGCGGGCGGCGCGGCGGCGCCGCCGGGGGCGCCGGCCTCCAGCCGCGCGACGAGGCCGGCGGCAGCCGCGGCGATCTCGGGCAGCGCGGGCGTCGCGCTCTCCCAGGCCCGCACCCGGCGGCCGAGCTCGCGCACGGTGGCGCCGGCGTCGCCGCCGCTGGCGAGGAAGGCGGCGATCACCCCGTCGAAATGCGACAGCGGCCGCACGAACCAGGCGTTGACCGCCTCGCGCAGCGCCGGGTCGCGCCTCATGTCGAGGGCGATGAACGGGCTGAAGCCGTAGTATTCCGCCAGCGTCCGCCCGGCGATGGCGCCGAAGGCCGGCGATCCGGCCATGAGGGCGTCGCGCGCGCTCTTCAGCCGGACGACCTGCGGCGCCTCGGGCGAGCCGGCGGCGGCGGAGGCGACGAAGCAGCCGCCGCCGCTGCCTCCGCCGGAGTCGACGCCGGAGCAGCTCGGCACGACCTGGCCGTTGCCGGCCCCGAGGCCGCCGGCGTGATTGTTCGGGTCGCGCAGGGTGAGGCCGACCTGGGCGCGGAAGCCGTTCTCGTCGGTCTCGGCCTGGAACTCGGGGTTGGCGGTGTCGAGGGTGCCGTTGGCGATGTGGAAGGCGTGCGCCAGCTCGTGGTAGAGGCAGACGGTGCGCGGGAAGGAGATCTGGCTCCCGTCCGAGGCGAAGACGAAATAGGCGCTCTGCACGTCGTAGAGGATGCGGATGACCCCGGCCGCGTCGGGCGGGAAGGTCACCCCGGCAGCGGCGGTGATCGGCGTGCCGTCGGGCAGGACGAAGCCGGCTCCGACGGCGCCGAGCACGATGTTGGAGCCGATGCCGACCAGCGCGGCGATGCGCGTCTGGGAGGTGCCGCTCAGGCTCGGGCTGTAGGTGAACTGCCGGACCGTCGTGTCGCCCGTAACGACGGTGTCGCCGAAGCCGCCGTCGCAGCGGACGATCTCGACCATGTCGAGCATGCAGGTGTTCGAAAAACCGCCGAGGTCGTTGAAAAGTGGCACGGAACAATCTCCATCCACGAACAGGTGCTTGAAATCGACCGGAGCAGAAAGGCTCCGCAGCTCAAAAATCACTTGTGCGCATACGATACAGGCGAATCCGATTCGGTGCACGAGGAATCATA
>NZ_CALLYO010000132.1 GCF_937858865.1 uncultured Amaricoccus sp.
GCGGCGCTCGGCGTGGCGCAGACGGCGGAGGTGCTGAACCTCGTCGAGCGGCTGCGCGACCGGGGGCTCGGGGTCATCATGATCAGCCACAACATGGAGGACGTGCGCGCGGTCGCCGACCGGATCGTGGTGCTGCGGCTCGGGCGGAACAACGGCGTCTTCACGCCGGACGCCTCGAACGAGGAGCTGGTCGGCGCGATCACCGGGGCGGTCGACAACGCCGTCTCGCGGCGGGCGCAGCGCATCGCCGAAGCCCAGGGGGATCCGGCATGACCGAGAGGCCGACGCTCGACCGCAGCGACACCCGCGTCACCCACGCCGAGGGGATCGGCGGGCAGGTCTCGGCCTTCATCGACCGGGTGAAGGCGGGCGATCTCGGCTCGCTGCCGGTGATCGTGGGGCTCGTCATCATCTGGACGATCTTCACCCTCATCAACCCGATCTTCCTGTCGTCGAACAACCTCGTGAACATGCTGTTCGACTGTTCGACCACGGGGGTGATCGCGCTCGGGATCGTCTGCGTGCTGATGCTGGGCGAGATCGACCTCTCGGTCGGGTCGATGAGCGGGGTGGCCTCGGCGCTGATCGGGGTGCTCTGGGTGAACGGGGCCTTTCCGCTGCCGGCGGCGGTGATCACCACGATCGTCCTCGGCGGCGCGATCGGGACGATCTATGCGCTCCTCAGGACGCATCTCGGGATGCCGAGCTTCGTCTCGACGCTGGCGGGGCTGCTGGCGCTGCTCGGGTTCCAGCTCTGGCTGCTGGGGAATACCGGGTCGATCAACCTGCCCTACGGGTCGTGGATCGTGAACTTCGGCCAGCTGATGGTGATGCCGGACTGGCTGAGCCATGCCCTGGCGCTGGTGCCGGCGGTGGTGATGCTCTGGGCCGGGGTGCGGACGATGGAGCGGCGGCGGGCGGCGAACCTCCATGCCGGCTCGATGGGCGGGCTCATCGTCAAGGTGGCGGCGCTCGTCGTCGGGCTGCAGGTGGTGGTCTGGTACCTGAACCTCGGGCGCGGGGTGCCGTGGATGTTCGGGGTCTTCGTGGCTCTGGTCGTCATCATGAACTATGCCTTCACCCGGACGAAGTGGGGGCGGTCGATGATGGCGGTGGGCGGCAACGCCGAGGCGGCGCGGCGGGCGGGCATCAACGTCAGGCGGATCTATCTGTCGGCCTTCGCGCTCTGCTCGATGTTCGCGGCCTTCGGGGGCGTGCTCTCGGCGGCGCGGCTGGCGACGGCGAGCCAGCAGGCGGGGACGGGGGACGTGAACCTCAACGCCATCGCGGCGGCGGTGATCGGGGGGACGAGCCTCTTCGGCGGGCGGGGGAGCGCCTGGTCGGCGCTGCTCGGGATCATCGTGATCCAGTCGATCGCCAACGGGCTGACGCTGCTCAACCTGTCCTCGAGCCTGCGCTACATGATCACCGGCGGGGTGCTGGCGATCGCGGTCATCGTGGACAGCCTGGCGCGGCAGAGCCGCGTGTCGCACGGAAGGGCGTGAGGAGGGAGCATTGGGCGAGGCGCTGAAGGGGAAGGTCGCGGCGGTCACCGGCGCGGCCTCGGGGATCGGGCTCGCCTGCGCGCGGGCGATGCTGGAGGCGGGGGCGACGGTCGCCTTCGTCGACCGGGCGGAGAACAGGCTGGCGGCGCTCTGTGCGGAGGCGGGGCCGCGGGCGTTTCCGGTTGTGGTGGATCTGCTCGATCCGGCGAGCGTCGCGGGGATGCTGCCGGCGATCCTCGGCAGGGCCGGGCAGCTCGACATCTTCCATGCCAATGCCGGGGCCTATATCGGCGGCGAGGTGGTGGAGCAGGATCCGGACGCCTGGGACCGGATGCTGGGGCTGAACGTCAACGCGGTGTTCCGGACGGTGCGGGAGGTGCTGCCGCACATGGTGGAGCGGCAGGCCGGGGACGTGGTGGTGACGAGCTCGGTCGCCGGCGTGGTGCCGGTGGTGTGGGAGCCGGTCTATACTGCCTCGAAGTTCGCGGTGCAGGCCTTCGTGCATACCGTGCGGCGGCAGGTGGCGAGGCATGGGGTGAGGGTCGGGGCGGTGCTGCCGGGGCCGGTGGTGACGGCGCTGCTCGACGACTGGCCGAAGGCGAAGATGGAGGAGGCGCTGGCCTCGGGGAGCCTGATGCAGCCGGAGGAGGTCGCCGCCTGCGTGATGTTCATGCTGACCCGGCCGAAGGGGGTGGTGGTGCGGGATCTGGTGATCCTGCCGCAGAACCTCGACCTCTGAGGGGAGATTTCGCGGATTTCGCGCGCGAAACTATAGGTAAGTTCTTGATCTAGCTGGGATACGTCGGGTTAACGGGACGTGAATCCCTCCGATGGGGCCGGGTTGCCGGCCAGATCGGCGAGGATCGGGCAGTCGGGGCGGTCGTCGCCGTGGCAGCGGTGGACGAGATGCGCGAGGGTGGCGCGCAGGGACTGGAGCTCGGCGATCTTGCGGTCGATGTCGGCGAGGTGGGTCTCGGCCATCTGCTTGACGTCGGCCGAGGCGCGGCCGGCGTCGGCGTAGAGGGCGAGCAGGCCGCGGCATTCCTCGATCGAGAAGCCGAGCGAGCGGGCGCGGCCGAGGAAGGCGAGGCGGTGGAGGTCCGCCTCGGCGAAGCTGCGGTAGCCGTTGGCGCCGCGGCTGGGGCGGACGAGGCCGATGTCCTCGTAGTAGCGGATCGTCTTGGGCGGCAGGCCGCTCAGTTCGGCCACCTCTCCGATATTCATTGGCGCGTCCTCTTGACCTTCCAGTTGCTGGAAGGGGCATATGGGGTGCCGAATCCGGTTTTTGGAGGGTGCGGGCCATGGATGCGGCGGTCGAGACGGTAGTGCGGGATCCGGTCTGCGGGATGACCGTGGACCCGGAGGCGGGCAAGCCGCGGCACGCGCATGGCGGGCATCTCTATCACTTTTGCTGCGAGGGGTGCCGGGGGAAGTTCGCGGCCGATCCGGAGCGCTACGTCACGGCGACCGATCCGGTCTGCGGGATGGAGGTCGAGCGGGCGACCGCGCGGCATATGGCGAAGCACGGGGGGGAGCGGTTCTATTTCTGCTCGGCCGGGTGCAAGGGGAAGTTCGAGGCGGAGCCGGAGCGGTATCTCGGCGACCGGCCGGCGGCGGAGCCGATGCCGGCGGGGACGGTCTATACCTGCCCGATGCATCCCGAGATCGAGCAGGTCGGGCCGGGGGACTGCCCGATCTGCGGCATGGCGCTGGAGCCGAAGGGGGTGCCGGCGGCCGACGAGGGGCCGAACCCGGAGCTGGTCGACTTCCGGCGGCGGTTCGCGGTCGGGGCGGTGCTGACGGTGCCGCTCTTCGTCATCGCCATGGGGCCGATGGTGGGGCTGCCGGTCGGGGCGTGGATCGGGGAAGGGGTGGCGCGCTGGGCAGAGCTGGTGCTGGCGACGCCGGTGGTGCTCTGGTGCGGCTGGCCGTTCCTGGTCAGGGGGGCGAGGTCGTTCCGGACCGGGAACCTCAACATGTTCAGCCTGATCGGGATGGGGGTGGCGGCGGCCTATCTGTTCAGCCTCGTCGCGGTGGTGGCGCCGGGGATCTTTCCGGCCGGGTTCCGCGATCATCATACGGGGCAGGTCGGGGTCTATTTCGAGGCGGCGGCGGTGATCGTCGTGCTGGTGCTGCTCGGGCAGATCCTCGAGCTCGGGGCGCGGGAGCGGACCGGCTCGGCGATCCGGGCGCTGATGGGGCTGGCGGCGAAGACGGCGCGGGTGGTGCGCGCGGACGGGCGCGAGGAGGAGGTGGCGCTCGAGGCGGTCGTGGTGGGGGATCGGCTGCGGGTGAGGCCGGGGGAGAAGGTGCCGGTCGACGGGGTGGTGGTCGAGGGGCGGTCCTCGGTCGACGAGTCGATGCTGACGGGCGAGCCGGTGCCGGTCGAGAAGGCCGCGGGGGACGCGGTGACCGGGGCGACGATCAACGGGACGGGGAGCCTCGTCATCGAGGCGAAGCGGGTCGGGAAGGACACGGTGCTGGCGCAGATCGTCGAGATGGTGGCGACGGCGCAGCGGTCGCGGGCGCCGATCCAGAAGCTGGCCGACAAGGTGGCGGGCTGGTTCGTGCCCGCGGTGATCGGGGTGGCGGCGGTGGCCTTCGTCGCCTGGGCGGTGTTCGGGCCGTCGCCGGCGCTCGCCTATGCGCTGGTCTCGGCGATCGCGGTGCTGATCATCGCCTGCCCCTGCGCGCTGGGGCTGGCAACGCCGATGTCGGTGATGACGGCGACCGGGCGGGGGGCGCAGGCCGGGGTGCTGATCCGCGACGCGGAGGCGCTCGAGACCTTCGCCAAGGTCGATACGCTGATCGTGGACAAGACCGGGACGCTGACGCTCGGGCGGCCGGAGCTGGTGGCGGTGCTGCCGGCGGAAGGGCGCGCGGAGGCGGAGGTGCTGCGGCTGGCGGCGAGCCTGGAGCGGGGGTCGGAGCATCCGCTGGCCGAGGCGATCGTGCGCGGCGCTGAGGAGCGCGGGGTGGCGCTGGCGCCGGTCGAGGGGTTCGAGGCGGTCACCGGGAAGGGGGTGACGGGGGTGGTCGAGGGGCGGCGCGTGGCGCTGGGGAACGCGGCGCTGCTGGCGGAGCTCGGGCTCGAGGCGGCGGCGGGCGAGGCCGATGCGCGGCGGGACCGGGGCGAGACCGTGATGTTCGTGGCGGTGGACGGGGCGGTGGCCGGCATGGTGGCGGTGACCGATCCGGTGAAGGAGACGACGCCGGCGGCGCTCAAGGCGCTGCACGGGCTGGGGTTCCGCATCGTGATGGCGACCGGGGACAGCGAGCGGACGGCGCGGGCGGTGGCCGGGCCGCTCGGGATCGACGAGATCCGGGCGGAGGTGCTGCCGGAGGACAAGGCGGCGCTGGTGCGCGAGCTGCAGGCGGCGGGGGCGGTGGTCGCCATGGCGGGGGACGGGGTCAACGACGCGCCGGCGCTGGCGCAGGCGGACGTCGGGATCGCCATGGGGACGGGGGCGGACGTGGCGATCGAGAGCGCCGGGATCACGCTGGTGCGGGGGGACCTGACCGGGATCGTGCGGGCGCGGCGGCTGGCGGTCGCGACGATGCGCAACATCCGGCAGAACCTCTTCTTCGCGCTCGTCTACAACGCGGCGGGGGTGCCGGTGGCGGCGGGGGTGCTCTATCCGTTCATCGGCATGCTGATCTCGCCGATGCTGGCGGCGGCGGCGATGAGCTTCTCCTCGGTCTCGGTGATCGGGAATGCGCTCCGGCTGCGCAGGGTGCGGCTCGACGGCTGAGGGCCCCGGGCGAGCGATTTCGCGTGCGTCGCCGCAAGGCGCCGGTCAGGACATCAGGATGTAGCTGCCGGGAGCCTCCTCGAGCGGGGGATAGCCGGGTGCGCCGAGGCCGGGCGGCGGGACGGGCTCGCCCGAGTGCTCTGCGAGCCAGCTGCTCCAGGCGGGCCACCATGAACCCTCGCGGAGCTCGGCGGCGGCGGCCCAGGCATCGGGGCCGCGATAGGCGGCGTGGGCCGGGGTGGAGAGGAGACGGTAGTGGCGGCGGGGATGGCCGGGTTCGGAGACGACGCCGGCGTTGTGGCCGCCGTTGGTCAGCGCGAAGGTCACGTCGGAGTCGAAGAGGAGGTGCGCCTTGTAGACCGAGCGCCAGGGGGCGACGTGGTCGGTCTCGGTGCCGACGGCGAAGACCGGCGTGCGGATGTCGGAGAGGACGACGGGCGCGCCGTCGACCTGGTAGTGGCCGCCGGCGAGGCGGTTCTCGAGGAAGAGCCAGCGCAGGTATTCCGAGTGCATGCGGTAGGGCAGGCGCGTGGCGTCGGCGTTCCAGGCCATGAGGTCGGTCGGCTCCGGGCGGTCGCCCATCAGGTAGTCGCGGGTCAGCCGCGACCAGATGAGGTCGTGCGAGCG
This sequence comes from uncultured Amaricoccus sp., assembly GCF_937858865.1. Taxonomy (GTDB): domain Bacteria; phylum Pseudomonadota; class Alphaproteobacteria; order Rhodobacterales; family Rhodobacteraceae; genus Amaricoccus. The sequence continues at coordinate 5,885 of NZ_CALLYO010000132.1, forward strand.
CAGCAGCTGGAAGGCGCCGGCCATCTGCCAGGTGTCGAGGTAGCCCTGCTCCCACATCATGTCCTCGAGGAAGGCGACCTGGCTGTCGTTGATGAAGAGGGTGAGCTCGCCCGCCTCGGTGAAGTCGGACTGGGCGGCGAGGAGCGTGAGGGTGGCGAGCCGGTCGTCGCCGTCGCGCGCCATGGCGGCGGCGGCGATGGTCAGGAGCGTGCCGCCGAGGCAGTAGCCGCAGGCGTGGATGCGGGGGGCGCCGGTGATCGCCTGCACCGCGTCGAGGGCGGCCATCTGCCCGTGGCGCAGATAGTCGTCCATGCCGAGGTCGCGGTCGCGGGCGTCGGGGTTGAGCCAGGAGATGATGAAGACGGTGAAGCCCTGCGCGACGAGGTGGCGCACGAGGCTGTTCTCCGGCCGGAGGTCGAGGATGTAGTACTTCATGATCCAGGCCGGGGTGATGAGCACCGGCTCGGGGCGGACCTCGGCGGTGGTCGGGGCGTACTGGATGAGCTCCATCAGACGGTTGCGGTAGACGACCTTGCCCGGGGTCAGCGCCACTTCGATGCCGGGGCGGAAGCCCGACGGGTGGGGCTCGGGGTCGCCGGTGACGAAGCGGACGAAGTCGTCGGCCCAGTTGCGCGCGCCGCGCACGAAGTTCATGCCGCCGGTGGCGCGGGTGCGTTCGAGGACCTCCGGGTTGGTGAGCGGGAAGTTCGCCGGCGAGAAGACGTCGAGGATCTGGCGGGCGGCGAATTCCACCGCCGCCTCGTGCCGGGGGGTGACGCCGCGCACCCCGGTGGTGGCGGCCGACCACCACTTCTGCTGCTGGAGGAAGGCCTGGTGGATGATGCCGAAGGGCGGGCGGCACCAGGCGTCGGCGGCGAAGCGGCGGTCCTGGGCGAGGGGCTCGACGCAGCGCCCGGTGCCGCCGCGGATGGCGTAGAGCTGGAGCTCGATCGTCTGGCGGATGGCGCGGCGCAGGAGGGCGTTCTGCTTGCCGGGGGCGGCGGCGAAGTGGACGAGCCAGTCGCTCCAGGCGGCCCGGAGCGCCGCCGGGGAGAGGCCGAGGGTGAAGCGGGCGGCGAGCGCGTTGACCGCCCGGTCGAAGACCTCGCCCGACCTGTCCTCCGGCCGCCCCGGTGCGCGTTCGGATGCGGGCCTGGGGCCGGCCGGAGGTGGGGCGACGGGAAGCTGGCGGTTCACGGGGACGGATCCTTCTCGGTGGTGCGGCGCTGAGGGTGAGGTAGCACGGGGAGGAGGCGGCGTCATCTCGCCCGTCGGGCGGGGCCGGGCGCGGGCTCCCAGCCGAAGATGCTGCGGCCGCCGAGGTCGGCGGAGCGGGCGCGTTCGGCGGCGAGGAAGCCGTCGAGCGAGGGGCCCTCGGCGGTGCGCTCGAGGCGGCGGGCCTGGGCGTCGAGGCGGCGGAGGGCGTCGAGGCGTTCGCTCTGGCCGAGGCGGGCGCGGGTGAGGGCGGCGCGGAGGAGGGTGATGGTCTCGTCGTAGACCTTCGTCGGGACCGGGTAGGGGTGGCGGTCCTTGCCGCCGTGGGCGAGCGAGAAGTGGGCGGGGTCGGCGAAGCGGCAGGGGGCGCCGTGCACGACCTCGGCGACCATGGCGAGGGAGAGGAGGGTGCGCGGGCCGACGCCGGGGACGAGGAGGAGGTCGGCGAAGTCGGCCGGTCCGCGGTCGGCGACGGCGGCGAGGGCGCCGTGCAGGCGGCGCTGGATGACGTCCTTCGGGCGGACGTCGTGGTGGGCCGGCATGGCGAGGTGGGGGAGGAGCGGCTGGCTGGGAGGCGGGGCGAGGCGGGTGAGCTCGGCGAGGATGCGGTCGGGGCCGAGGTCGGCGAGGAGGGCGAGCTGGCCCTGGCGGGAGGGGGCGGCGCGGCGGTCCGTGAGGTTGACGATCTCGCCGGCGGGCGGGCCGTCGATGGCGGCGTGCGGGGCTTCGACGAAGCTTTTCAGCGTGTCGGAGTGCCAGTGGTAGCGGCGGGCGTAGCGGGTCGTGTCGTTCATGCCCTGCTGGACGACGACCCACTTGCCGTCGGCGGCGAGGACGAAGCTATGCAGGTAGAGGGCGAAGCCGTCCTGGACGGCGGCGCTGTCGACCTTGGCGACGAGGCGGCTGGCGCGGGCGAGGGCGTCGCCGTCGAGGCCGGTGCGCTCGGCGACGGCGAGGAGCTCGGCCGGGGTACGGCGCGAGTGCTGGCCGCGGCCGCCGCAGACGTGAAGGCCGAGTTCGGGCGGGAGGCCGCGCTTCAGGGCGCCCATGACGGAGGTGGTGATGCCGGAGGAGTGCCAGTCCATACCCATGACGGCGCCGAAGGACTGGAACCAGAAGGGGTGGGCGAGGCGGGCGAGGAATTCGTCGCGGCCGTAGTGGTGGACGATCGCCTCGGCGATGAGCGCGCCGAGGCGGGTCATCCGCTCGGCAAGCCAGGCGGGGACGCGGCCGGAGTGGAGGGGCAGGTCGGCGCTGCCGGAGCGGGCGGTCAAGGGAGCCTCGGCGGTCTGGTACGGAACGGAAACATCGTAGCGGGGGGCGGGGCGGAGCGGAAGGGGTGGAAAAGGGGGCGCGGGAGGTTGACGAGATATGTGAGATATCTCTATTGAGGTGCTCATATTGAGTCTTGCGGCTTTGGAGCCGATTCATGATGACCGGGGCGCAGCTGCGCGCCGCACGCGCGCTGTTGGGGATCGACCAGAAGACGCTCGCCGGGATGGCGGGGGTCTCGGTGCCGACCGTGCAGCGGATGGAGGCGAGCGGCGGGACGGTCCGCGGCGTGATCGAGAGCCTGACGCGGATCGTCGACGCGCTGGACCGCGCCGGGGTGGAGCTGATCGGCGAGGGGGTGGCGAGTGCCGGCGGCGGGCGCGGCGTGCGGCTGAAGGCGTGGGCGGTGTCGCCGGCGCCGGGAGACGGGGCGGCCGATGGGCGTGACTGACCTCGCGCTCGTGGTGGCCGGGGCGTTCCTCGGGCTGGCGCCGGTGGCCGTCTGGGCGGTCCGGCGGCCGGAGGGGGCGGCGGCGGTCTATGGCGTTGCGGCGGGGCTCTCGGGGGTGCTGGCGGTGGCGGGCGTGTGGGCGCTGGCGGCCGGGGGGCCGGCCGAGCGGACGGTGCTGCCGCTCGGGCTGCCCTGGCTCGGGGCGCATTTCCGGCTCGACGCGCTCTCGGGGTTCTTCGCGGTCATCGTCGGCATCGGGGGCGCGGCGGCGAGCCTCTATGCCATCGGCTACGGGCGGCACGAGCGGGCGCCGGGGCGGGTGGTGCCCTTCTACGTGGCGTTTCTCGGAGCGATGGCGCTGGTGCTCCTCGCCGACGATGCCTTCAGCTTCCTGCTCGCCTGGGAGATGATGTCGCTCCTCTCCTGGGCGCTAGTGGTGGCGGACCATCGCGACGCCGGGTCGCGGCAGGCGGGGTATGTCTATCTCAGCATGGCGGCCTTCGGGACGATGGCGCTGCTCCTCGTCTTCGGGCTGCTGGCCGGGCCGGGCGGGGCCTATGGGTTCGCGGCGATTCCCGGCGTCGAGCGGAGCCCGGGGGTGGCGGCGGCGGTGCTGCTGCTGATGCTCGTCGGGGCTGGGTCGAAGGCGGGGCTGGTGCCGCTGCACGTCTGGCTGCCGCTGGCGCATCCGGCGGCGCCGAGCCATGTCTCGGCGCTGATGAGCGGGGTGATGACCAAGGTCGCGCTCTACGGCTTCGTGCGGGTGGTCTTCGAGCTGGCCGGGCCGCTGCCCTGGTGGGCGAGCGCGGTGGTGATCCTGATCGGGGCGGGGACGGCGGTGATGGGGATCCTCTTCGCCATCGTCGACGGCGACGCCAAGCGCGTGCTGGCCTATTCGACGATCGAGAACGTGGGCGTGATCGTGGCGGCGCTGGGGCTGGCGCTCGCCTTCGAGGCGAACGGGATGACGGTGCTGGCGGCGCTGGCGCTGACGGCGGGGCTGTTCCACGCCTTCAACCACATGCTGTTCAAGAGCCTGCTCTTCATGGCGGCGGGCGCGGTGCTGACGGCGACGGGCAGGCGCGAACTCGATCGGCTGGGGGGGCTCGTGCACCGGATGCCGGTGACGGCCTTCCTGGCGCTGGTCGGGGTCGTCGCCATCTCGGCGCTGCCGCCCTTGAACGGCTTCGCCTCGGAGTGGCTGCTCTTCCAGGGGATCCTGCAGAGCCCGGACCTGCCGCAGCCGGCCTTGCAGTTCCTGGTGCCGGCGGCGGGGGGGATGCTGGCGCTGGCGGCGGCGGTGGCGGCGGCCTGCTTCGTGCGCTTCTACGGCACAGCGTTTCTCGGGATGGCGCGGACGGAGGCGGCGGCCGGGGCGCGGGAGGTCGATCGCTGGTCGCTCGGGGCGATGGCGGGGCTGGCGCTGCTCTGCGTCTTTGCCGGCGCGGTGCCGGGAGCGGTGCTCGATCTGCTGGCGCCGGCGGTGGAGGTCGCGGTGGGCGGACGGCTGCCGGTGCAGATGGGGAACCCCTGGCTGACGGTGGTGCCGGTCGTCGAGGTGAGGAGCAGCTACAGCGGGTTCCTGGTGCTGGTCTTCATCGCGGTGAGCGCGCTGGCGGCGGCTGGGCTGGTGCATCGTTTCGCCTCGCGGCGGCTGCGGCGCGGGCCGGCCTGGGACTGCGGCACGCCGACGGCCGATCCGCTGGTGCAGTACAGCGCCGGCGGCTTCGCGCAGCCGATCCGGCGGGTGTTCGGGACGACGCTGCTCGCCGCGCGCGAGACGGTGGAGATGCCGCCGCCGGGGTCGATGGCACCGGCGCGCCATACGGCGACGACCGAGGACCTGGCCTGGGGGCGGCTCTACCTGCCGCTCGCGGGGGCGGTGGGGGCGGTGGCGGCGCGGCTCAACGCGCTGCAGTTCCTGACCATCCGGCGGTATCTCGGGCTGGTCTTCATCTCGCTCATCCTGCTGCTGGTCGGGCTCGCGATATGGAACTGATGCTGGAGCGGGTCGGGCAAGCGGTGAAGGACGGGCAGTGCCCTCCCCAGCTGTCCCGCCCGAGGCCCTGCCTCGGGCAGCGCCCGCCCCGCCCCAAGGCGGGCGCTTCTCGCCCGCCGGGTCGGGCGCTGCCCTCTTCTCTCTGGAGTGGCAGGCCGTACAGAGCGCGGCGGGCGATCGTGTGATGCTGGGGCTCGCGGTGCAGGGGGTGCAGATGCTCCTGGTCCTGGCGCTGGCGCCCGGGCTGGTCGGGCTGGTGCGGAAGGTGAAGGCGCGGCT
>NZ_CALLYO010000133.1 GCF_937858865.1 uncultured Amaricoccus sp.
TCGGCTCGCGACGTGAACATCCGGTAGGGCTCGCTCACCCCCCGCGTCACGAGATCATCGACCATGACGCCGATATACGCCTCTCCGCGGTCGAACACCGTCGGCTCCCTTTCGAGCACCAATGCCGCTGCATTGAGCCCAGCGAGGAGACCTTGCCCGGCTGCCTCCTCGTAGCCGGTCGTCCCATTGATCTGGCCGGCAAGATAGAGTCCGGAAAGGACCTTGACCGCGAGCGTCCGATCGAGAGCGCGAGGATCGACGTAGTCGTACTCGATGGCGTAGCCAGGACGAACTATCCTGGCGTTTTCAAGGCCTTGAATGGAGCGGACATACGCTTCCTGGACGTCCGCCGGCAGCGACGTGGAGATCCCGTTGGGATAAACGAGCTCCGTTTCGAGGCCCTCCGGCTCGAGAAAGACCTGATGCGCGTCCTTCTCCGCGAAGCGGACCACCTTGTCCTCGATCGAAGGACAATAGCGCGGGCCAGGCCCGCCGATCCGTCCACCATAGACCGCCGAATGAGCGATATTGCGGCGGATGATGTCATGGGTTCGCGGGTTCGTCGCGGTCACGCCACAGGAGACCTGCCGACAGGCAGGCTGCCGGGACAGGAACGAGAGCAGGACCGGGTCACTGTCGCCCTCCTGCACGCCGACCGCAGCCCAGTCGATCGTGCGCCCATCGAGCCGCGGCGGCGTGCCCGTCTTCAGCCTTCCGAGCGGCAGCGCCAGATCCGCCATCCGCTCGGCCAGCCGGACCGACGCCTCGTCACCCACCCGTCCGGCCGGCCGCGTCTCGTGGCCTATGTGAATGACGCCGCGAAGAAAGGTTCCGGTGGTCAGCACGACTGCGCCACACCGGAGATGGACCCCGTCGGCGAGGATCACGCCCGCCGCGCGCCCATCATCCACCGCCAGGTCCACCACCTCGCCCTCGATCACCCGCACATCGCGCCGTGCACGAAAGGCGGCCTGCACAGCCTCACGATAGCGCGCCCGATCCGCCTGCACGCGGGGTCCCTGCGCTGCAGGCCCCTTGCTCCGGTTCAGCAGCCGGAACTGGATCCCGGCGTGATCCGCCGCCCGACCCATCACCCCGTCGAGCGCATCGATCTCCCGGACGATGTGGCCCTTGCCCAGTCCTCCGATCGCCGGGTTGCACGACATCTCGCCCAGCCGATCGAACCGGTGCGTGACGAGCACTGCGGACGCACCCGACCGCGCGGCCGCCATCACCGCCTCCGTCCCGGCATGGCCGCCGCCCACGACGACGACGTCGCAATCGCGCTGTTTCACGTGAAACAATCCTCGCTCACTTGCCCAGGCAGAAGGACTGGAAGACGACATCCAGGACAGCCTCTACATCGACGGCACCGACGAGGAAATCAAGCGCCCGCAGGGCCGCGCGCAGCTCCTCCGCGACCAGCTCCACGCGCGGCTCCACAGCCCGCATCTCGGCCCCTGCCGCCTCCACCCTCTGCACCGCCAGCGCGATCGCTTCCCGCTGCCGGCGATGCGACGCCGTTCCCGCCCCGGCGACCCGCGCCTCGAGAACGGCCGTAAGGCTCCGAAGCAGCTGATCGACCCCCTGACCGGTCAGGCCGGACACGGCCGGCAGATCGCCTCGAGGACGCAGGTCCCCCTTCGCGAGCACCAGCAGATCCTCCGCCTCTCGCGAGACACCGAGCCCCTCCACCTCCCGAGGCTCGTTGACGAGAAACACCCGCACATCCGCCCGCGTCGCGCGATCCCGGGCCCGGGCGATCCCGAGCGATTCGACCCGCCCCCCACCGGCCCTGAGTCCCGCCATGTCGAGAAGGGTGACCGGCATCCCGGCGAGATCCATCCGCACCTCGAGCACGTCCCGCGTCGTCCCTGCCACCGCCGACGTCAGCGCCGCCTCGCGGCGCGCGAGCGCGTTCAGCAGCGTCGACTTCCCCACATTCGGCCGACCGACCAGCGCCACCTCGAACCCGTCGCGCAACCGTTCCGCGATCAGCGCCCCATCCAGCTCCGCCCGCATCGCCGCGCGGACCGAGCCCAGCGTTCCGCCGACGAAGCGGAGAATGTCCTCCGGCAATTCCTCATCGGCAAAGTCGATGCTTGCTTCCACATGCGCGAGACACCGGACCAGCTCCTCGCGCCACCCCGCAGCCAGGCCGGATATCGCCCCGTCCATGAGCCGCAGCGCCTGCCGTTGCTGCGCCGCCGTCTCCGCAGCCAGCAGGTCCCCCAGGCCCTCGACCTGCGGAAGATCGAGCCGCCCGTTCAGCAGCGCCCGCCGGGTGAACTCTCCAGGCTCGGCAACCCGCAGGCCTTCCATCCCCCCCAGGACAGCGAGCAGCGAACGACACACCGCCGGGCTGCCGTGCACCTGAAACTCGACCACATCCTCGCCGGTGAAGCTCCCCGGCGCCGGATAGGCAACGACGAGCGCCTGATCCAGCGTCTCGCCCGTCCCAGGGTCCCGCAGCCGGCGCAGCCCTGCCTGCCGCGGCGGCCCGAGCTCGCCCGCCAGGGACTTCGCCGCCGTCAGGGCCGCCGGCCCCGACACCCGGATGATCGCGACACCGGCACGGCCAGCAGCGGTTGCCTGGGCAAAAATCGTATCGCCCAACAAACTACCCGAAAGTATAGATTGATTAACTGTTCATCGAATCGAAGAATTCGCTGTTCGTCTTCGTCTGCTTTAGCTTTCCAAGTAGGAACTCGATAGCGTCCGTCGTCCCCATCGGGTTCAGTATCCGCCGAAGGACGAACATCTTCGTCAGATCGCTCTTCTCGACCAGCAACTCTTCCTTCCGGGTCCCGGACTTGAGAATGTCGATAGCCGGGAATACCCGCTTGTCGGCGATCTTGCGATCGAGAACTACCTCCGAGTTGCCCGTCCCCTTGAACTCCTCGAAGATCACCTCGTCCATCCGCGACCCGGTATCGATCAGCGCCGTCGCGATGATCGTCAGCGACCCGCCCTCCTCGATGTTGCGCGCCGCCCCGAAGAACCGCTTCGGCCGCTGCAAGGCATTCGCATCCACGCCACCCGTCAGCACCTTGCCCGAGGACGGCACCACCGTGTTGTACGCCCGCCCGAGCCGGGTGATCGAATCGAGCAGGATCACCACGTCGCGCTTGTGCTCGACCAGCCGCTTGGCCTTCTCGATCACCATCTCGGCCACCGCCACATGCCGCGCCGCCGGCTCGTCGAAGGTCGAGGCGACGACCTCGCCCTTCACCGACCGCTGCATGTCGGTCACCTCCTCCGGCCGCTCGTCCACCAGCAGCACGATCAGGAAGCATTCGGGGTGATTGCGGGCCAGCGACGAAGCGATATTCTGCAAGATCACCGTCTTGCCCGTGCGCGGCGGCGCGACGATCAGGCACCGCTGCCCCTTGCCGATCGGCGCCACCAGGTCGATCACCCGCGCCGTCCTGTCCTTCACCGTCGGGTCGTCCACCTCGAGGGTGATCCGCTCGTCGGGATAGAGCGGGGTCAGATTGTCGAAATGGACCTTGTGCTTCGCCTTCTCCGGATCCTCGAAGTTGATCTTCGACACCTTCACCAGCCCGAAGTAGCATTCCCCTTCCTTCGGCGCCCGGATCACGCCCTCGACCGTATCCCCGGTGTGCAGCGAATAGCGCCGGATCTGGTTCGGGCTGACATAAATGTCGTCGGGCCCCGCCAGATAGTTCGCCTCCGGCGAACGCAGGAAGCCGAACCCGTCCTGCATCACCTCGAGAACCCCGTCGCCCGAGATCTCGACGCCTTCCTCGGCCATGTCCTTGAGGATGGCGAACATCATGTCGCCCTTGCGCATGGACGACGCGTTCTCGATCTCCAGCTCCTCCGCCAGCTGCAGGAGGTCGGCCGGGCTCTTGGCTTTCAGGTCAGCGAGCGAAAGCTGCTCGAAATCAGTCGATAGATCCATCGGGGAACTCAGGACGCCTTTGGATGGGAAAAGGGGATGTAAACCGGATGCCAGAACGGCCCGTCGTCTCGTTTCCTTTGCACAAGTGCCCCGCCATGTCAAATCCCCGGTCTTCGCGGCCTTCAGAACGGCTTCACGATCACCATGACGACGATGACGAGGAGGGCGAGCGTCGGCAGCTCGTTCGCCAGGCGATAGGTCCGCCCCGCAAGCCGGTTGCGGTCGCCGGCGAAATCCGCGCACCGCCGCACCAGCCATTCGTGGAATGCCGAGAGGCCGATCACCGTGGCAAGCTTCACGTAGAACCACCCCTGCGTCGTCCAGCCGACGACCCCCGGCGTCAGCGCGAGCGTCAGCCCCAGCGCCCAGGTGACCATCATCGCCGGCCGCATGATGTAGTGGAGCAGCCGCCGCTCCATCACCTTGAAGGTTTCCGACAGCTCGGATCCGGGCGTGCCCCGTTCCGCGTGATAGACGAAGAGCCGCGGCAGATAGAACAACCCCGCCATCCAGCTGATCGCCGCCGCAAGGTGCAGCGCCTTGATCCAGGGATAGGCGACAGTCAGCAGGTGCGACACGCGGACACTTTCGATTGGCTCCTCCTGCGCCTCTAGCACGGCGCCTCCGAAGCGCAAATCGGCCCGGTCCTTCCTTCTTTCCAATCAGGAGATCTTGAGAATGTATGAAGAAGTGACCGCCGGGGATTCCGGGGATTATCTCCTGAGCAAATTCTCCCACAAGGTTTTCCACAGGCAATCCAACATTTCTCCGTCGGCGCCTTCACAACCTAAAGTTGTGGAGAAGTGAAATTACCGAAGCATAATCAATGGCTTGAAAATGCGCCTTGCCGTTGTCCACAGGGTCGGAGGCCGGTCGAGTCCGCCCGGCGGGAGCATCGAATCCGAGTTATCCCAACACCGGGATTGTCGACCCGCGCCGGAGGGGACTCGGTGGGTGAAGCCTTCCCGAGCCTGTGCCTCTTGCCCGGCTTCCCGTTGTTCACCGGACACCCCCGGATTTCTTCCGGACTTATCCACGACTCTGTCCCGAGGAATCTTCGATCCGACCGGGCCGAAGCGGCGGTTGCGCCGCCGGGCCGGCTGCGGCACAACCGGCTTCGATGCCGTCCGATCCCGTCTCCACCCAGCCGCCGCAGCCGCTGATTCTCGCTTCCCGTTCCGCCGGACGGGCGGATCTGCTGCGTCGCGCCGGAGTTCCCTTCGAGATTGTCCCCGCCGCGGTCGACGAAGCGGCCGTGAAGGCGGCCCTCCAGGCCGAAGGCGCCCTGCCGCACGACCTTGCCGACGCGCTCGCCGAGCACAAGGCGCGGCGAGTCGCGGGAAGACATCCCGCCCGGGTCGTGCTCGGCGCGGACCAGATCCTCGTCTGCGATCGCCGCGTCTTCGACAAGCCGCGTGACATCGCCGAGGCTCGCCTGCAGCTCGCTGATCTCCGGGGCCGGCGCCACGAGCTCCTCTCCGCCGCCGTCGTCTACGAGAATGCCGCCCCGGTCTGGCGGCACGTCGGCCGCGCCCGGCTCACGATGCGGCCGTTCAGCGACGCGTTCCTCGACGCCTATGTCGAGGCGCAGGGCGAGGCGCTTCTCTCGACCGTCGGCGCCTATCGCCTCGAGGAGGCGGGCGCACAGCTCTTCGCTCGGGTCGAAGGTGACATCTTCACCGTCATGGGGCTGCCGCTCCTCGAGCTGCTGGCCTTCCTCCGCACGCGCGGGATCTGCCTCGAATGACCGCCGCGCCCGCCCTTGCCGGGGTCGTCGGCTGGCCGATCGGCCACTCGCGCTCGCCGCGCCTGCATGGCCACTGGCTCCGCCGCTACGGCATCGCCGGCTACTACATCCCGATCGCGCTGCCGCCGGATGGCCTTGCGGCCGGTCTCCATGCGCTGCGGACCCTCGGATTCCGCGGCATCAACGTCACCATCCCCCACAAGGAGGCCGCGCTCGCCCTCGCCGACGAGGCGACCGATCTCGCCAGGGCGATCGGCGCCGCCAATACGCTGACCTTACGCACCGACGGCACGATCCATGCCGACAATACCGACGGATACGGGTTCGTCGCCAACCTCCGGCAGCAGGTTCCCGCCTGGCGTGCCGGGGCGGGGCCGGCGCTGGTGCTCGGCGCCGGCGGCAGCGCCCGTGCCGTCGTCGCCGCCCTCGTCGCCGAGGGCGCGCCGGAGGTGCGCGTGACCGGCCGCACCCTGTCGCGGGCGGAAGCACTGGCTGCGCATTTCGGGCCGCCCGTCGTCGCGCTTCCCTGGGCGGCTGCGGGGGTGGCGGCGGGCGATGCCGCGGTCATCGTCAATACCACGCCCCTCGGCATGGCCGGGAATGCCGAGCTGCCGCTCTCCCTCGACGGCGTGCCGCCGACGACCCTGGTGACCGATCTCGTCTATGGCGGCGAGCCCACGCCCTTCGTCGCCGAGGCCCGCCGGCGCGGGTTCGCCGCGGTCGACGGCCTCGGCATGCTGCTGCACCAGGCGGCACCCGGCTTCGAGCGCTGGTTCGGCGTGCGGCCCGAGGTCGACGAGGCGCTCCGCCGGGCGGTGCTCGCGCCATGACGCGCCCCTACCGCCTCGGACTGACCGGCTCGATCGGCATGGGCAAGTCGACCACCGCCCGGCTCTTCGCCGAGGCCGGCGTCCCGGTCTGGGACGCCGATGCCGCCGTGCACCGCCTCTACGCCGCGGGCGGGGCGGGGGTCGGCGCCATCGCCGCGCTCGCGCCGCAGGTGATCGTTTCCGGCGCGGTCGACCGCGACCGCCTGCGCGACGCGATTATCGCCGAGCCGGAGCTTCTCGCCCGGATCGAGGCGCGCATCCATCCGCTGGTTGCCGCCGACCGCGAGGCCTTTGCCGCCGCGCATGCGCAGGCGGACATCATTCTCTTCGACATCCCGCTTCTTTTCGAGACCGGCGGGGCGCAGGAGCTCGATGGCGTCCTGGTCGTGTCGGCGCCGGCCGAGGTCCAGCGGGCGCGCGTTCTCGAGCGGCCGGGAATGACTGGGGAGGCATTCGAGCGCATCCTGGCGCGGCAGATGCCCGACGCCGAGAAAAGGGCGCGAGCGGACTTCGTCATCATGACCGACCGGGGGGTGGAGGCCGCGCGGGCCGACGTGCTCGCGCTGGTCGAGAGGATCAGGGCAGGGCAGGGCGATGCGTGAGATCGTGCTCGACACCGAGACGACGGGGCTCGACCCCGACACCGGCGACCGCATCGTCGAGCTCGGCGCGGTCGAGCTCCTCAACCACATGCCGACCGGCCGCGTCTTCCACCGCTACCTCAACCCGGAGCGGGAGGTGCCGGCCGAGGCGGTCCAGGTGCACGGGCTCACCACCGCCTTCCTCGCCGACAAGCCGCTGTTCCGCGCCGTCGCGGCGGAATTCGTCGCCTTTCTCGGCGACGCGCGCCTCGTCATCCACAATGCCGCCTTCGACATGAAGTTCCTGAACGCCGAGCTCGGCTGGGCCGGGTACGACGGCCTGCCCTGGGCGCGGGCGGTCGATACCCTCGAGCTCGCCCGCCGCCGCTATCCCGGCGCCCAGAATACCCTCGACGCCCTCTGCCGCCGCTTCGGCGTCGACAATACCGGCCGCACCAAGCACGGCGCGCTGCTCGACTCGGAGCTCCTCGCCGAGGTCTATCTCGAACTCATCGGCGGCCGGCAGCCGGATCTCATCCTGACCGTCGTCACCTCCGCCACTGTCGGCGCCCAGGCCTGGGCGCCGCCCCCCCGCCCGCACCCGCTGCCGCCGCGGCTGTCCGAGGCCGAGGCCGCTGCGCATGCCGCCTTCGTCGCCGAGCTCGGCGAGCAGGCCCTCTGGATCCGGCTCGGCTGACGCCCGGGCGCACGGGTGGGCACGCGTGCCCACTTCGGCATCCTTCTGATTCAACTTGATAATATATCCGCCGTCAACCAGATGGAAACCATCGTTAACGGGGGTTTCCGGCCAGTCGGGGATCGTCAGCGGCGCGAGGCGAGCAGGTTGAGCAACCCCTGCGAGCCGCTGTCGTTCATGCTCTGCAGCAGCGTCAGCGCGGCCGCGCCCGGCGAGGTGGAGCTCACCCCCTCTTCGATCTGCGCGCGGGCGAGGAACCGGTTGATGACCTTCTCCACGTTCGCCGCATCCTGGAACACGGCGAGCGAATCCGAGCCGAACAGGGCGCTGGCCTTGTCGCGCAGGATCTCGCGCTGCTGGTCGATATCGATCTGCCCGAAGGCCGTCGGCAGCCCGAAGGCCTTCTCCACCACCTCGCGCAGCGGCTTCGAGCCGAGCAGGCTGTACCAGCTCCCGCCCTCTCCCTGCGCCAGCTCGGCGATCTCGCGCCGGAAATTCATCGCCAGCCGCATGTTGTTGTCGGCGTCGCCCACGGCGACCTCGAAGGCGCGGGTCTTGTAGGCCGCGACGATCTTCGCGGCGAAGCCGACGTCGCCCGTCTTCGCCCCACCCGCGTCACCGAAACCGAAGGCCTCGGCCAGCTTGTACCAGCTCTTGTCGGTCATGCGGTTGGCGAGCGCGGCCGGATCGGTCGTGCCCTCGTCCATGATCTTGCGGATGAAGGCCTTCTTGTCGATCTCGCCCTCCAGCCCGAAGGCGCCGAGCGCCACCTTGAGCAGCCGCCGGTCGGCGACGAGATCGGCCGCGGAGCCGATGCCGCCGATCTTCTCCTGGAAGTAGGCGATGTCGCGCTGCAGCTCGGCCCCCTTCTCGAAGCTCGCCTGCTGCGACGCCTGGGTGCGCTCGAGGAACCGCCATCCGGCGATGCCGCCGAGCGGGACGACTGGCTGGAAACTCATGCGCGCGCCCTCATGAACCGGGGGACGGCACCGGGCGCACGAGGCCGAGAAGCCGCGCCTCGCGCGGCAGCAGCGCCCTGAGTGCCCGCATCGTCTGGTAGAACTTGCCTTCGGCCACCGCCGCGGTGGCGGCCGCGAGATGCGCGCGGCTGTCGGCGTCCTGGAACACCTGGCTGAGCTGCTCGATGCCGAGATTGAGCTGACGGCTCGCCTCCCCCGGCTCGGCCTCGCCGGCGAGAACGAGCTGGGCGATGTAGCAGATCCGCCGGACCGGCGTGTTCACCTCGTCGGGGTGGATCGCGTCGCGCAGCCGCAGCACGTTCGCCTCCGGCGTCAGCACGTTCAGCCGCGTGCGCCGGTCGCCGTTCTCCATGACGACGCCGTTGATCATGATCCGCTCGTGCGGCCCGAGCTTGAGGACCAGCCCGCTCACGCCGCCGTCTCCAGGTTGCCGCGCAGGCCCTTCATGATCGCGGTGTTGATGTCGATGAGGACTTCCACCTGCCCGCGTCCGCGCAGGACGGCGTGGCTGTGCTTGCGGACGAACTCGGCGAGCGAGACGAGCTGCGCGCGCAGGCCTATCGGCAGCTGGTTCGCGTCGCTCATCAGATCCTCGGCCAGCACGCCCCAGAGGCGCTGGTTGTCGGTGACCGCGGCCGCGAGGACGGGAAAGCCCGCCCGGTCGCTCTCGTCGAGCGCCTTCAGGCGGGCGGTGATCTGGGCGAAGAGCGCGTATTCGGTGCCGCGCTCGGTCCGGACCGCGTTGGCGTCGTAGCCGGAACGAGCCTGCGAAGTGGGATACATTCGGTAACCTCTCGGAAGCCTGGCCCCGATCGTGCGGGCCGGGCGGCCTGTCACTCGTTACTGGGACCGGGGCGGGCGATGCCCGCCCCGGTCGGGTTTCGTCAGCGGAAGAGCGAGAGCACGTTCTGCGGCGCCTGGTTGGCGATCGAGAGCGCCTGGATGCCGAGCTGCTGCTGGGTCTGCAGCGCGGCGAGCCGCGCCGAGGCCTCCTCCATGTCGGCGTCGACCATGGCGCCGACGCCGTTCTTCAGCGCATCCGCCTGCTTGGACAGGAAGGCGTTCTGCGCCTCGATCCGGGACTGCGCCGAGCCGAAGGTCGCCGCCGCGCTGTTGACAGCGTCGAGGACGCTGTCGACATAAGCGAGCGCCTCGGCGGTGCCGATGCCACCGAGGTCGGCCGCCGTCGGCAGCGTCTCGGCGTCGTAGTCGGCGTAGGTGCCGGTCGCGGCGTCACGGTTGGTGAGGCCGGCGAGCACCTTGAGCGAGTCGCCCGCCGCCCCGAGGTCGACCCACTGGACGCGGAAGCTCTCGGCCGAGACGGCCCCGGCGGCGCTGCGCGTCACCGACACGGTGATGTTCGCGCTCGTCGCGGCGATCGTGGTGGCATCGGTGGCGTCGTAGGCGGCGTTGACGAGGTTGATGCCGTTGTACTGTGACGAGGCAGCGATCGAGGTGATGGTGTCGGCAAGCACGGCGATGTCGTCGCCGAGCTTGGTCAGGTCGGCGTCGGGGTTCTGGGCCTGCACCACCTTGGTCTGGATCTGCTTGACGAGGTCGCCGATCTGCTCGGCGGCGGTACGGGCGGTGCCGACCATAGCCGAGGCGGAGGTGAGCGATTCGCCGAGTTTCTTGAACGAGGAAACGTCCGAGTTCATCGTCGAGGCGATCGACCAGGACGAGCTGTTGTCCTTGGCGGTCGCGACCTTGAGGCCGGTCGAGATCTCGTCCTGGACCTTGGCCATGCCCTTGTTGATGCCCTTCAGCGTCTGCAGGGCGACCATCGAGCTGGAGTTGGTGAGAATCGAAGACATCTGCATTAGTCCTTCTGGCGCGCGGCGCCTTCGACGCCGCTTTGTCATGGATGGCCCCACGCCGCGGTGGAACCGATGAACGCCCTTCTGACTGCTGCGGCCCCGGGTCCCCGTTCGGGTCCAGCCGCGCCGGCCTTTCGACCGCGTGGTCGGACCATGCGGGACGAGGGTGAACCAAGCGTGAAGGCGCGGGGCGATCATGCTTAACGGGACCCTGTCTTTTCAGACACTTGTCTTCATCCTGGCCCTGGCTCTGCCGGCATGGGCCGACCCGCCCGCGGCGCTGGCGGGCCGGATCCAGAGCTTCCGCGACTGGCGCCTCGACTGCCGCGCCGACCCCTGCGCGCTGCATACCGCGGTGCGGGGCGCGGACGGCAGCGAGGTGCTGCGGCTCGCGGTCGGGCCGGGGACGGCGCTGGCGGTCACCACCCCTTTGCCGCTCTTCCTGCCGGACGGGCTCTCGCTCGCCGTCGGGGGCGAGCCGGCGCGGGCGGTGCCCTGGCGCACCTGCGGCGCCGGCGGCTGCGAGGCGACGCTGGCGCTCGACCCCGCCCTCCTCGCCGGGCTCCGCCGCGAGCGGGGCGGCACGGCGACCTTCACCCTGGTCGACGGGGTGACGGTGCGGCTTCCCTTCTCGCTCCTCGGCTTCTCGGCGGCGATGGTCGCGGAGCGGACGCCGGGCGGTTAGCCCGCCGGCGGCGGGGCGGTCGAGGCGCGGAGCAGCAGGTCGACCTCGAGCCGCTCGCGGCGGATCCGGCCGCCGCGCTCGATCAGGATCTCGACTGCCCGCCGTCCGATCTCGCGGATCGGCTGGCGGACGGTGGTGAGCGGGGGCTCGGCCGCGGCGCCCTCGGGCACGCCGTCGAAGCCGACGACCGAGACCTCGCGCGGCACGGCGATGCCGCGCCGCTTCAGCCATTCGAGCGCGCGCATGGCGATGCGGTCGGACTGGGCGAGGATCGCGGTCGGCGGATCCGCCGCGGCGAAGAGGGCCGCGAGCGCCGCGTCGACCGCCTCGGGGGCGGGCGTCTCGTATATCGGCACCTTCCCGGTGTCGATCCCGGCCGCCGCGAGCGCCTGGAAGTAGCCGGTCACCCGGTCGCGCGACGAGGCATAGTCGGCCGCCTGCACCCGCGCCATGTCGACGAGGCCGCTGTTCTCCTCGCCGAACTCCATGGCGAGGACGGCGAAGCGGCGGTGGCCGAGCCGGGTCAGATGCTCGGCGGCGAGCCGGGCGCCGGCGGTGTCGTCGATGCCGACCGCGGGAACCGTCTCGTCGGTGTCGCCGAGGTCGAGCGCCACGAAGGGCAGGCGCCGCTCGCGCGCCTCGGCGATCAGCCGGTCGGCGTCCTCGAGGCAGAAGAGGAGGAGCCCGTCGACCAGCGCGCTGCGGATGCCCCAGGCGAGCTCGTCCTCGCTCGCCGCGGAGACCAGCGAGATGCCGATGCCGTTGGCGTCGCAGACCTCGCTGATCCCGACCATCATCGCGCGCGCGTAAGGATCCTCGAAGAAGTAGGCGAGGGGTTCGGCGGTGGCGACGCCGACCGCGTTGACCTTGCCGGCGCTCAGCATCCGCCCGCGCGGGTCGGGGCCGGCGTAGCCGATCTCCGCCGCCGCCGCCAGCACCCGCGCCCTGACCTCGTCGCGGACGAGGCCCGGGCGGTTGAAGACGTTCGAGGCGGTCGCCTTCGACACGCCGGCCCGCTCCGCCACGTCGACGAGCCGCGCGGCCTTCCCGGTGATTCGGTTCATCCTCCTGCCGCTCCCGCTGCTCAAGTGCCTGACCTAGCACGCGTCTTGAACCGGTTCAAATTTCTCTTGACGCAAGGAGGCAGCGATCTATTATTTGAACCGGTTCAATGCAAGCCTGAACCGGTTAAACCATCGAGTACCGTCGAAAGGAGACGGCCATGACCATGGCAGTCCTCGCAGAGAAATTGCGCCCCGCTTCCCACCTGGGCCTGGTCGACGCGCTTCGCGCCGCCCGGGCGTGGCACCGCCGGCGCCGGGCCGAACGGGCCGGCGCGGCCCGGCTCGCCCACCTCGACGCCCACCTTCTCGCCGACATCGGGATCGACCCCGAGGCGGTCAGGGGCCGGCGGCAGGGCTGGGACGACCTGCTGCCGAACGGCTACCTGATCCATCGCTGAGGGGCGTTCACCTTCGTGAAGATGCGGTAAACGCGATCGGGAAAATCCCCTGATTTCAAATGGATGTCGGGAGTCGCACGCGTGCGACTCCCGTGCGATCAATGGATCTTGGTCAGGAGCTCGTCGAGCGACTTCTTGGCGTCGCCGTAGAACATCCGCGTATTGTCCTTGTAGAAGAGCGGGTTCTCGATGCCGGAGTAGCCGGTGCCCTGGCCGCGCTTCAGCACCAGGACGTGCTTGGCCTTCCAGACCTCGAGCACCGGCATCCCGGCGATCGGCGAGTTCGGATCCTCCTGCGCCGCCGGGTTCACGATGTCGTTCGAGCCGATGACGATGGCGACGTCGGTGGTGGGGAAGTCCTCGTTGATCTCGTCCATCTCGAGCACGATGTCGTAGGGCACCTTCGCCTCGGCGAGCAGCACGTTCATGTGCCCCGGCAGGCGGCCGGCCACCGGATGGATGCCGAATCGCACTTCCTTCCCCTTGCCGCGCAGCCGCTTGACCAGCTCGGCCACCGACTGCTGCGCCTGCGCCACCGCCATGCCGTAGCCCGGCACGAGGACGACCGAATCGGCGTCGTCGAGCATCGCGGCCACGCCGTCGACGTCGATCGCAACCATCTCGCCCTCGATCTCCATCGCCGGCCCGCTCGCGCCGCCGAAGCCGCCGAGGATGACCGAGACGAAGTTCCGGTTCATCGCCTTGCACATGATGTAGGAGAGGATGGCACCGGAGGAGCCGACCAGCGCGCCGGTGACGATCAGCAGGTCGTTCGACAGCGTGAAGCCGATCGCCGCCGCCGCCCAGCCCGAGTAGCTGTTCAGCATCGAGATGACGACCGGCATGTCGGCCCCGCCGATCGCCATGATCAGGTGCCAGCCGATGAAGCCGGCGATCAGCGCCACCAGCACCATGGTCCAGATGCCGGCCCCGGCGAAGTAGAGGATGCCGAGCAGCAGGCAGACGAGCCCCGCGCCGATGTTGATCGCATGCCGGCCCGGCAGCGTCAGCGGCTTGGAGGCGATCTTCCCGGCGAGCTTGCCGTAGGCGACGATCGAGCCGGTGAAGGTGATCGCGCCGATCAGGATGCCGAGGAAGATCTCCACCCGCATGATCGCGAGCTCGGCCGGCGTCTTGTGCGCCAGCGTCAGCGCGAAGCCGCGCAGCTGGTCGACCGTGCCGTCGGCGATCGCCTGCGCCGCCCGGTGTGCCTCCACGTCGGCATTGAGGCCGATGAAGACCGCCGCGAGGCCGACGAGGCTGTGGAAGCCGGCGACGAGCTCCGGCATCTGCGTCATCTGCACGCGCGAGGCGATGAAGGCGCCGACCACGCCGCCGATGATGACCATCGGCGCCAGCAGCCAGTAGTGCCCGGATCCGCCGAAGATCGTGGCGACGACGGCGAGCGCCATGCCGACGATGCCGTACCAGATGGCGCGCTTGGCCTTCTCCTGGTTGGAGAGCCCGCCGAGCGCGAGGATGAAGAGGATGGCGGCCGCGAGATAGAAGGCCGAGACAAGTCCGAGGCTCATCGTGCGCTCCTAGCTCTTCTGGAACATGGCGAGCATCCGGCGCGTCACCAGGAAGCCGCCGAAGATGTTCACCGACGCCATCAGCGTCGCGAGCGCCGCCAGCAGGATCACGAAGACGCTGCCCGATCCCATCTGCAAGAGCGCCCCGAGGATGATGATCGACGAGATGCCGTTGGTGATCGCCATGAGCGGCGTATGGAGCGCGTGGCTCACGTTCCAGATCACGTAGAAGCCGACGAAGCAGCTGAGCGCGAAGACGATGAAATGCTGCATGAAGCTGACCGGCGCCACCGTGCCGACGAGCAGCGTCAGCACCGTGCCGACGACGAGGAGCGCCGTCGTCCGGTTCGAGCTCTTGCGGAACTCGGCCAGCTCGCGCGCCGCCTTCTGCTCCGGCGTTTCCTCGACCGCCTTGGGCTTCGGCTTCTGCACCGCGATCGCCTGCACCTTCGGCGGCGGCGGCGGATAGGTGACGGCGCCCGCGTGGGTGACCGTCGCGCCGCGGATGACGTCGTCCTCCATGTTGACGACCGGCTGCCCGTCCTTGCCGGGCGTGAGGTCGTCCATCATGTGGCGGATGTTGTTGCCGTAGAGCGTCGAGGCCTGGGTCGCCATCCGGCTGGCGAGGTCGGTATAGCCGACGATGCGCACCCCGTTCTTCGTCTCGAACATCTTGCCCGGCTTGGTCAGGTCGCAGTTGCCGCCCTGCTCCGCGGCGAGGTCGACGACGACGGACCCGGGCTTCATCGCCTCGACCATGTCCTTGGTCCAGAGCTTCGGCGCCGGCCGGCCGGGGATGAGCGCGGTGGTGATGACGATGTCGATGTCGGGCGCGAGCTCGCGGAACTTCTCCAGCTGCTTCTCGCGGAACTCAGGCGAGGAGGGCGCCGCATAGCCGCCCGTCGTCGCCCCGTCCTGCAGCGTCTCGGCGAAGTCGAGATAGACGAACTCCGCCCCCATCGACTCGATCTGCTCGGCGACCTCCGGCCGCACGTCGAAGGCGTAGACGATGGCCCCGAGCGAGGTCGCCGTGCCGATCGCCGCGAGGCCGGCGACGCCCGCGCCGACGACGAGGACCTTGGCCGGCGGCACCTTGCCCGCCGCCGTCACCTGCCCGGTGAAGAAGCGGCCGAAGTTCTCGCCCGCCTCGATCACCGCGCGGTAGCCGGCGATGTTCGCCATCGAGCTGAGCGCGTCCATCTTCTGGGCGCGCGAGATGCGCGGCACCATGTCCATGGCGAGCGCGGTCACGCCCCTGGCCTTCAGGCTCTCGAGCAGCTCGGCGTTCTGCGCCGGGTAGACGAAGCTCACCACGATCTGCCCGGAGCGGGCCAGCTCCACCTCCTCCGGAGTGGGGGCGCGGACCTTGCTGACGATGTCGGCCTCGGCCCAGAGTTCGGCCGCGCTCGCCACCACCTTGACGCCCGCCTCGGCATAGGCGGCATCGGAGAAGCGCGCCGCCTCGCCGGCACCCGATTCGATCAGGCAATCGTAGCCGAGCTTCTTCAGCGCCGCCGCGGACTGCGGCGTCATCGCCACCCGCTTTTCGCCGGAAAAGGTCTCCTTCGGGGCACCGATCTTCACGGCTGTAGGCTCCCTCTTGCTGATCGCAGGACGCCGGATCGGGGGCGGAACCCGTCTCGCGGTAACATTTTGTTGCGC
Organism: uncultured Amaricoccus sp.; assembly: GCF_937858865.1. Classification (GTDB taxonomy): domain Bacteria; phylum Pseudomonadota; class Alphaproteobacteria; order Rhodobacterales; family Rhodobacteraceae; genus Amaricoccus. Next base: position 15,919 of record NZ_CALLYO010000133.1, read on the forward strand.
GCGCTTTTAGGTTCGCCGCTGTCCCGTGTCAAACTGCCGAAGGCTATCCCAGGCGCCCGTCCAGGGCGCGCCGGTAGAGATCGAGCGCATCGGTCGCCGAGAGGTGCCGCGGGTTGCCGCCGGCGGTCGGATCGACCGCGGCCATCTCCGACATTTCCTCGAGGCGCGAATCGTCCACCCCGATCCGGTCGAGCGTGTGCGGGATGCCGAGATCGCGGCGGAAGCGCAGCACGAAGTCGAGAAAGCCGGGAAAGCCGCCCTCGATCCCGAGCCAGGCGGCGAGCCGGTCGACCTTGTCCCAGAGCGCCTCGCGGTTGAAGTCGAGGACGTAGGGCATGAAGACGGCGTTGGTCAGCCCGTGGTGGGTGTTGTAGAGCGCGCCCACCGGGTGCGAGAGGGCGTGGATCGCCCCGAGCCCCTTCTGGAAGGCCGTCGCCCCCATGGCGGCGGCGGCGAGCATGTTGCCGCGCGCCTCGAGGTCGGATCCGTCGCGGTAGGCGACCGGCAGATACTCCTTGCAGAGGCGCAGCCCCTCGACCGCGATGCCTTCGGCCATCGGGTGGTAGGAGGGGCTGGCATAGGCCTCGAGGCAGTGGGCGAAGGCGTCCATCCCGGTGCCGGCGGTCAGCAGCGGCGGCAGGCCGACGGTCAGCTCCGGGTCGAGGATCACCTGCGCCGGCAGCATCCTCGGGTGGAAGATGACCTTCTTGGTATGCGTCTCGAGGTTGGTGATGAC
>NZ_CALLYO010000134.1 GCF_937858865.1 uncultured Amaricoccus sp.
GGCCGCAGCCGCCCCGCGGGGCGCCGGAAGCGGAGGCGGACGTGAAGCGGATCGGCTTTCTCTCCTTCGGCCACTGGTCGCCGGCCGCCGGGTCGGCCACCCGCTCGGCGCAGGACGCGCTCGTCCAGTCGATCGAGCTCGCCGTGGCGGCGGAGGAACTCGGCGCCGACGGCGCCTATTTCCGCGTGCACCATTTCGCCCGCCAGCTCGCCTCGCCCTTCCCGCTGCTCGCCGCGATCGGCGCCCGCACCCGCCGCATCGAGATCGGCACCGCGGTCATCGACATGCGCTACGAGAACCCCTTCTACATGGTCGAGGACGCCGGCGCGGCCGACCTCATCTCCGGCGGCCGGCTCCAGCTCGGCATCAGCCGCGGCTCGCCCGAGCAGGTGATCGACGGCTGGCGCCACTTCGGCCATGCGCCGGCCGAGGGCGAGATCGACGCCGACATGGCCCGCCGCCACGCCGAGACCTTCCTCGCCCTGCTCGAAGGCGAGGGCTTCGCCCGGCCGAACCCGCGGCCGATGTTCCCCAACCCGCCGGGGCTCCTCCGGCTCGAGCCGCACGCCGCGGGCCTGCGCGAGCGCATCTGGTGGGGGGCGGCCACCGACGCCACCGCGGTCTGGGCCGCGAAGCTCGGCATGCACCTGCAGAGCTCGACCCTCAAGTTCGACGAGTCCGGCGAGCCGCTCCACGTCCAGCAGGCCCGGCAGATCCGCGCCTACCGCGCCGCCTGGCAGGCGGCGGGCCACGCCCGCGCGCCGCGCGTCTCGGTCAGCCGCAGCATCTTCGCCATCGTGAACGGCCAGGACCGCGCCTACTTCGGCGGCGCGGGCGAGCGCAGCGACTCCATCGGCTACATCGAGGAGAACGTCCGCGCCGTCTTCGGCCGCACCTACGCCGCCGAGCCCGACCGGCTGGTCGAGGAGCTCCGCCAGGACGAGGCGATCGCCGAGGCGGACACCCTGCTCCTCACCGTCCCGAACCAGCTCGGCGTCGACTACAACGCCCATGTGATCGAGGCCATCCTGACCCACGTCGCCCCGCCGCTCGGCTGGCGCTGAACGGGCCGGCACGCATCCGGCGCCGGTCGCTGCCGCCTGTCGTCAGCTCGGAAACCCTCCGCCAGCCCCAATCCGGCCCCGCGTTAACGATGGTTTCCATCTGGTTGATGGGAGAGGAATTCCATAGAGAAAACAAAGACATGATCCGCCGGGCGCGCGCGCCCACCCGCCATCGGATATCGGCGGCATGGTCAGGACGCCGGGCCGGCGGTCGGTCGGGCGGGCTTGCCGAGGATGAACTCGGCCGCCTTCTCGGCCACCACGAGGACGGCGGCGTTGGTGTTGCCGCTGATGATGGTCGGGATGACCGAGGCGTCCACCACGCGCAGCGCCTCGACGCCGCGGAGCCGGAGGTCGGGCGTCACCACCGCACCGTCGTCCGAGCCCATGCGGGCGGTGCCGCAGGGGTGGTAGACGGTCTTCACGAACCGGCGGGCATGCGCGGCGAGCTCCTCGTCCGACTGCTTCTCGGGGCCGGGAAAGATCTCCCGCTCGATCAGCTCGCGCAGCGGCGACTGCGCCATGATCTCGCGCGCGCGGCGGATGCCGCCGATCGAGAGGCGCAGATCCTCGGGCTCGGCGAGGTAGTTGGGGTCGATGAGCGGCTGGTCCTCCGGCCTCGCCGAGGCGAGCCGGATCGAGCCCCGCGACAGCGGCCGCTCGACGCAGGAGTTGATGGTGATGCCGTGGCTCGCCCTGACGTCGGTGATGTCCTTGTCGAG
>NZ_CALLYO010000135.1 GCF_937858865.1 uncultured Amaricoccus sp.
CGCATTGCCTCGCATGAAAGGTGACCGAAGGATGCCCGCCGGGTGACGGTCCCGCGACCCGGGTCGCGGGTCGGTCGCGGGCGGCGGGGCGATGGCGGGGACGATCAGCATGGCGGCGCGAGCAGAGGTGACGGCGGCGATCCGGGAGCGCTACCTGGCGAGCGGCAAGACTGCGAAGGGCGCGATCCTCGACGAGTTCGTCGCGGTGACCGGCCTGCATCGGAAGCATGCGATCCGCCTCTTGTCGGCGAAGAACGCCAGCCGCCGGCTGCGGGGCCGCCCGAAGGCGCGTTACGGCCGCGCCGTCGCCGAGGCGCTGGTCCTGCTGTGGGAGGCGTCGGACCGCGTCTGCTCGAAGCGCCTGAAGCCGATGATCCCGGTGCTGCTGCCGGCCCTGGAGCGGCATGGGCAGATCGTGGTCGACGAGGAGCTGCGCGCGGCGCTGCTTTCCGTCAGCCCGGCGACGATCGACCGGTTGCTCTCGGAGCTCCGGATCGCCGCGGCGCAGGGAAGGCGTCGGCGCGCCGGGTTCAGCTCGGCCGTGCGCCGGTCCGTGCCGGTGCGCACCTTCGCGGACTGGGGCGATCCGCCGCCGGGCTTCGTCGAGGTGGACTTCGTCGCGCACTCCGGACCGAGCGCCACCGGCGCCTTCGTGCAGACGATGGTCCTCACCGACATCGCGACCGGCTGGACCGAGTGCGTGCCCGTGGTCATGCGCGCCGGTGCGCTCGCGCTCGAAGCGCTGCAGATCGCCGAGGGGCTCTTCCCGTTCCCGCTGAAGGGCGTCGACTTCGACAACGACGGCGCCTTCATGAACGCGCCGGTGGTCGACTGGTGCCGGGCAAGGGGCCTCGAGGTGACGCGCTCTCGGGCGTACCGCAAGAACGACCAGGCCTGGGTGGAGCAGAAGAACGGCGCGATCGTACGCCGGCTGGTGGGGTACGGGCGGTTCGAGGGAGCAGCCTCCGCCGCGGCGCTCGTCCGGCTCTACGCCGCCGCCCGGCTGCACGTGAACCTGTTCCAGCCGAGCTTCAAGCTGCGCGAGAGGACCCGCATCGGTGCCAGGGTCACGAAGCGCTGGCATGCGCCGGCCACGCCGGCGGACCGGACGCTGGCGAGCGGCCGGCTGGACGCGGCCAGCGCCCGGCGGATCGAAGACCTTCGGAGCAGAGCCGATCCTGTGATCGCCCTCGCCGCGATCCGCGCCGCTCAGGCCGAGCTCGGCGGGCGGGTGGATCAGCGAGGGACCGGTCCGGTGGAGGCCAATGCGCCGATCGTCATCGACATCGCGGCCGCGCTCGAGGACGCCGCGCGGCGCGGCGAACAGCGTCCGATCCACTGCCGGCCCTACAGGCGGGTGAAGCCGATCCCGAAGCGGCCGTCGATGCTGGATGCGCACCGCTGCGAAATCGATCTCTGGCTCGACGCCGAGCCGGAAATCACCGCCGTCGAGGTGCTGGCGAGGCTGAGGGCGCGCCACCCGGATCGCTTCACGGAGAAGCATCTCCGGACCGTTCAGCGGATGGTGAGAGCATGGCGGGCGGACCAGGCGACGCGGCTCATCCGTAGCGGGACCGCAGCCCTGGAAGCGGCGATGGCGACGGCCGCGCCCACGCCTGCATGGTAGCCCACAGGAACCTCCCGCGCGCCGCCACGCCAGACTCGTGGCGGTCGCGCGCCGGCGCGCGGGTCCCTCCTGTGGACTACCATGCAGGTGCAACATCCATCGACCTTCGGTAACACTCGAGGGTGAGGCAACAGGCTGGCCCAGTTCCTGATGTCGTTT
>NZ_CALLYO010000136.1 GCF_937858865.1 uncultured Amaricoccus sp.
TGCTCGCGGTCGGCGCGCTGATCGGCACCTGGGCGCTCAGTGGCACGCTGATGGCCATGGTCTACTACGGGCTGAAGCTCCTCGATCCGAACTACTTCTACATGAGCGCCTGCCTGATCGCGGCCTTCGTCGCGGTCTCGATCGGCAGCTCCTGGACCGTGGCCGGCACCATCGGCATAGGGCTGATGGGGGTGGCGCAGAAGATGGGCCTCGATCCGGCGATCGCCGCCGGCGCGATCATCTCGGGGGCCTATTTCGGCGACAAGTCCTCGCCGCTCTCCGACACCGCGAACCTCGCCTGCGCCGCCGCCGGCGCCAACCTCTACGACCACGTCCGCGAGTCGCTCTGGACCTCCGCCCCGGCGCTCGCCGTCGCCGTCCTCGGCTTCTGGCTGCTCGGGGCGCGCGGCGACTTCGACGCCTCGGGGATCGCCGCCGGCATCGAGGCCGCCTTCCACCCCTCGCTCGTGCACTTCCTGCCGCTCGTGCTCGTCCTCGCGCTGGCGCTGCTGCGCTGGCCGCCCTTCGTGACGATCTTCATCGGCGCGCTGGCGGGCGGCCTGCTCGCCGTCGTCGCCGCGCCCGAGCGCGTCGTCGCCTTCGCCGGTGGTGACCTGCCGCACGGCCTCGCGCTCCTCAAGGGGATCTGGGCGGCGCTCGCCACCGGCTACGTGTCCACCACCGGCGAGCCGGCCGTCGACGAGCTGCTGACCCGCGGCGGCATGTCGAGCATGCTCGGCACCGTCTGGCTGATCCTGGTCGCGCTCGCCTTCGGCGGCATCGTCGAGAAGGCGGGGGTGCTCGACCGGCTGATCGGGCCGGTGATCGCGGCCGCGCGCTCGGTCGGGGCGCTGGTCGCCGCGCTGGTCGGCGCGGCCTTCGCCACCAACGTGCTCGCCTCCGACCAGTACATCGCCGTCGTGCTCCCGGGGCGCATGTTCCGTGGTGCCTTCGCGGCGCGCGGGCTCGCCCCGGTGGTGCTCTCCCGCGCGCTCGGCGACTCGGGCACGGTGACCTCGCCGCTCATCCCCTGGAACAGCTGCGGCGCCTACATGGCCGCGACCCTCGGCGTCGCCACCACCGCCTATCTGCCCTTCGCCTTCTTCAACCTCCTCAACCCCTTCGTCTCGATCGCCTTCGCCTGCCTCGGCCTCAGGATGCTGCGGCAGGCGACACCCTCCGGCCCGGTCCCGACCGGCCCGCACTCCGACCAACACTGAAGGAGCTCCGCCCATGTTCCCGGCAGGATCGCCGCGCGTCCTCACCGCCACCGCCCTCGCCCTCGCCGCCGCCGCCCCCGCGGCGGCGCAGCAGGCGAGCACCGCCGACATCGACCGGATGATGGCGGTGATCGAGGCGCAGCAGCAGCAGATCGACGCGATGCGCGCCGAGCTGAACGCGCTCAAGTCCCAGCGCACCGCCACCGCTGCGCCAGCCGCTTCGCCAGCCGCTTCGCCAGCCGCTTCGCCAGCCGCTTCGCCGGTGGCGGTCGCGGCCGCTCCCGCCGCGGCTTCGCCGGACGAGGATGACCGCACCGAGGCGCAGATGGTCGCCGAGGGCTTCACCTGGAAGGACGCAAGCGGTCGCTCGCTCACGCTCTCGGGCCAGATCAACCCGGCGTTCAACATCGTCGACGACGGCATCTCGACCGACGTCTTCATCGTCGACAACGACACCTCCGGCACCCGCTTCCGCCTCGACGCCGACGCGCCGCTCGGCGAGACCTCGATCGGGGCCACCATCGAGATCGGCGCGAGCCCGAACAACTCCTATGACGTCAACCAGCTCGACGCCCAGACCGACGCGGACTTCAACGTTCGCCGCGCCGAGGTCACCTTCCGCAACGACCGCTTCGGCCGCCTGCAGCTCGGCCAGGGCTCAAGCGCTGCCGACGACACGGCCGAATACGACCTCTCGCTCGTCGCCGGTCCGATCATGTACGCGGGCGTCGCCGACATCGCCGGCGGCATCCTCTTCACCGACGGCGTCGACTACAGCGACACGGCCGTGGGCGACGCCTTCTTCGACTTCGACGGCGACCGGATGGCCCGCGCCCGCTACGACAGTCCGATGCTCGGCCCGGTCCAGGGTTCCGTCTCCTACGGCGAAGACGACCAGTGGGCCGCGGCGGTCACGCTCGGCGGCGACTACGGCGACTGGAGCGGCTGGACCGTCGGCGCCTTCACCTTCCTCGCCGCGGCATCGGTCTACAACATCGACGACGACACCGTGGACTACGGCTATGCCGCGTCCGGCTCGGTGCTGCACGACCCGACCGGCCTCAGCCTCACGCTCTCGACCGGCGGCTACAAGCTCGACGAGGGCGACGACCCGACGAACTTCTACGCCAAGATCGGCTGGGATACCGACTTCTGGCCGCTCGGGCCGACCGGCTTCGGTTTCGACTACACCAAGGGCGAGAACGTCTCGAGCGAGGGCGCCGACGGCACCTCCTTCGGCATCGCCGCGGTGCAGAAGATCGAGCGCTACGGCATCGACCTCTACGGCCAGCTGCGCTGGTACGAGCTCGACGAGGCCGCGAATCCCGACCTGAAGAACATCACCGTCGGCACCTTCGGCACCAAGTTCGTCTTCTGACCACGCACCGGCCGCTCCCTCGCCTCGCCCGAAACGGCACCGTGGGGAGCGGCAGCGCCGCCGCCGGAGCGGCGCGCGACGACCTCGGCCGCTCGGTCTCTCCGTGCTTGAGCGGCTCGTGGTGCGATGGAACGCTGCCCCGTCCTCAGGGTCGAGCGTCGACTGCTGGGCA
>NZ_CALLYO010000137.1 GCF_937858865.1 uncultured Amaricoccus sp.
AGCATCAGTCGGCCCTCCCGAAGATGCCCTGCGGGCGGAGGAGGAGGATGGCGATGAGGATGACGAAGGCGACGGCGGCGCGCCACTCGGCGCCGACGAGCTGGACGGTGGCCGCCTCGGCGATGCCGACGACGAGGCCGGCGAGCATGGCGCCGGGGATGCTGCCGATGCCGCCGAGGATGGCGGCGGCGAAGAGGGGGAGCAGGAGGTCGAGGCCCATCTGCGGGCGGATCTGGACGAGGAGCCCGGCCATGACCCCGGCGACGCAGGCGAGGCCGGCGCCGAGGATCCAGGCGAAGCGGACGACGCGGCGGACGTCGACGCCGACGACGCCGGCGAGCGCGGGGTTCTCGCTGACCGCGCGCATCGAGCGGCCGAGGGTGGTGCGGGTGAGCAGGAGATGGACGAGGAGGACGAGGACGGCGGCGACGGCGAGGGTGAGGAGCTGGTCCGGGGTGGCGCGGACGGGGCCGAAGCGGAGGGCGATCTGCAGCTCGCTGGTGAAGTAGGCGGGGCGCGAGGTGAAGGTGAACTCGAGCAGGCTGCGCAGGGTGAGGGCGGCGCCGAAGCTCGCCATGACGAGGATGATGACGGCGCTGCGGCGGGCGCGGAGCGGGCCGAAGAGGAGGGCGTCGACGAGGAGGGCGAGGCCGGCGGTCAGCGGCACGGCGAGGAGGAGGGCGAGGGGGAGCGACCAGCCGAAGGAGAAGGGCTCGATCGGGGTGGCGAGGCCGCCGGCGAGCGCGCCGAGGGCGCCGGCGATCGCCAGGGCGAAGTAGGCGCCCCAGGCGAGGAAGTCGCCGTGGGCGAAGTTCGCGAAGCGCAGGATCGAGTAGGTGAGGGTGACGCCGATGGCGCCGAGGCCGATCATCGCCCCGGCGATGGCGCCGTCGAGCAGGACCTGCGGGCTCATGCCGGAGCCTCCGCCCGGCGGGCGCCGAGGTAGAGCTCGCCGACGATGGGGTCGCCCGCGAGGGTGGCGGCCGGGCCCTCGTGGGCGACGCGGCCCTCGACCAGGATGACGGCGCGGTCGGCGATGGCGAGGGCGGCGCGCACGTTCTGCTCGACGAGGACGGTGGTGACGCCCCGGGCGTTGATCGCCCTGAGCCGCTCGAAGACCTCGGAGACGATGCGGGGCGAGAGGCCGGCCGAGGGCTCGTCGAGGATGAGGACGGCGGGCTCGACGACGAGGGCGCGGGCAACAGCGAGCATCTGCCTCTGGCCGCCGGAGAGTGCTCCGGCGCGCAGGCCGGGGCGGGCGGCGAGGTCGGGGAAGGTGTCGTAGAGGGCGGCGATGCGACCGGCCTGGCGGGGGCGCGGCAGGATGGCGGCGGCGAGCTGGAGGTTCTCGTGGATCGAGAGGGTGGCGAAGATGTTCTCGGTCTGCGGGACGAAGGCGAGGCCGTGGCGGACCTTCTCGTGCGCGGGGGCGGCGGTGATCTCAGTGCCGGCGAGACGGACGGTGCCGGAATGGACCGGGACGAGGCCGGCGACGGTCTTGACCAGCGTGGACTTGCCGGCGCCGTTCGGGCCGAGCAGGGCGACGAGCTCTCCCGGGGCGACGGCGAGATCGACCCCGCGCACGATGGGCAGGTCGCGCTCGTAGCCGGCGACGAGCGCATGGGTCGAGAGGGCCGGGGTCATGCCGCCGCGCCGAGGTAGGCGCCGACCACGGCGGGGTCGCGGGCGACCTCGTCGGGGCGGCCCTCGGCGAGATGCCTGCCCGCCGCCATCACCACCACGCGGCCGCAGAGGCGGGCCACCATGTCCATGTTGTGCTCGATGAGCAGGATGGTGCGGCCCTCGGCGTGCAGGGCGAGGATGCGCTCGATGATGAGCTCGAGGAGCGTCGGGTTCACCCCGGCGGCCGGCTCGTCGAGGAGGATGGCGCGCGGGTCGGCCATGAGGACGCGGGCGAGCTCGAGGAGCTTGCGCTGGCCGCCGGAGAGGATGCGCGCGGGCTCGCCCTCGAGGGGGGAGAGCATGACGAAGTCGAGGAGGGCGCGGGCGCGCTCGACGGCGGCGCGCTCCTCGGCGGCGACGCGGGCCGGACGGAGGAAGTTCATCCAGGCCCGCTCGCCGGCCTGGCCCTGGGCGCCGGTCAGGACGTTCTCGAGCACGGTCATCTCGGCGAAGGGGCGCGGGATCTGGAAGGTGCGGCCGACGCCGCGGGCGATGCGCCGCTCGGGGCCCTCGCGCGAGACCTCGGCGCCGGCGATCAGGATCTCGCCGGAGGTGGGCGGGAAGGTGCCGGCGAGGAGGTTGAAGAGCGTCGTCTTGCCGGCGCCGTTCGGGCCGATGAGGCCGACCATCTCGCCGGGGGCGAGGGCGATCGACATGCCGTCGACCGCCGTGACCCCGCCGAAGCGCTTCACCAGGCCGCGCCCCTCGATCAGCGGCGGCTGGTTGCCCCGCTGGCTGCGGCCGGCGTCTCTTTCTTCCGCTGCCAAGGGCGCGCTCCGCGGGGTGAGTCCCTTGATCTTTTAGCTTCGATCCTGACCAATGGCATCACCCACGCCGCCCGAGCGGAGCGGAGCGGACCGGGACGGACGGACCGAGCGATGGCCGATGCGGCGGACGATTCCTTCGAGCTCTACGACCTCCGGGTCGAGGTGGTGGCCCCCGAGGGCGGGCCGATCTACTGCGGCGCGAAGCCGGGCGACCATTTCGAGCTGAGGGGCGAGATGCTGTTCCTGCCGCCGGGGCAGGGCTTCTCGATCTACTCGCTCGCCGCGGTGCTGCCGCTCCTCGCCGCCAAGCAGCGGCCGACCGAGGCCAGCGACTGGATGACGAGCGACGCGGAGGTGGCCTGCCCCGATCCGAACTGCTCGACGCGGCTGCGCATCACCCGCACCGGGCGGCGGCGCTTCAGCCACGCGGCGACGACCGCCGTGCCGCTGCCGGGGGCCTGAGGCAAATGCAGCGCATCCGCCTCGCGCCCGACCACGAGATCTCGCGCGTCATCCGCGGCGGCTGGCAGATGGCCGGCGGGCACGGCGCGGTCGACTCGGCCGCCGCCGTCGAGGACATGCTCGCCTGCGCCGACGCCGGCATCACCACCTTCGACGGCGCCGACATCTACACCGGGGTCGAGGATCTCCTCGGCGCCTTCCGTGCCCGCTACCTCGAGCTGAGGGGTGCGGCGGCGCTGGCGCGGATCAAGGTGCATACCAAGTGCGTGCCCGACCTCGACCTGCTGCCGCGGCTGACCTGCGCCGACATCGCCCGGACGGTCGACCGCTCGCTCCGGCGCCTGCGGGCCGATTGCCTCGACCTGGTGCAGCTCCACTGGTGGGACTATGACGCGCCCGGCTGGCTCGAGGCGGTGCACTGGCTCGACGAGCTCCGCCGCGCCGGCAAGATTCGCCACCTCGGCGGGACGAACTTCGACACCCGGCACATGGCGGCCATCGTCGACGGGGGCGTGCCGCTCGTCTCGATGCAGCTGCAGTATTCGCTCCTCGACCGCCGCCCGGAGAAGGCGATGCGCGCCGCCGCCGCGGCGCGCGGCGTGTCGCTCCTCTGCTACGGGACCGTGGCCGGGGGCTTCCTCGGCGACCGCTGGCTCGGGCGCGGCGAGCCGGAGGGGCCGCTCGAGAACCGCTCGCTCGTCAAGTACAAGCTCATCATCGACGACGTCGGCGGCTGGGATCTCTTCCAGGCGCTGCTCGCCGCGCTGCGCCGCGTCGCCGACCGGCACGGCAGCGACATCGCCACCGTCGCGAGTGCTGCCGTCCTCGCCCGCGAGGGTGTCGCGGCGGTCATCGTCGGGGCGCGCAACCGCGCGCACCTCGCCGCCAACCTCGCGATCTCGGATCTCGCGCTCGACGCGGCGGACATGGCCGCGATCGACGCGGTGCTCGCCGAGGCGAAGGAGCTCGAGGGCGACGTCTATTCGCTCGAGCGCGACCGGCACGGGCGCCATGGCGCGATCATGAAATACAATCTCAACCGGGGCGCCTAGCGCCGAAGAACAGGGAGACGACGGGGATGAGGAAGCTTCTCTGCGGCACGGCGCTCCTGGCGCTCGCCGGGGGCCTGGCCGGGCCGGCTGCGGCGCAGGACTGCCCGATCACCATCGGCATGGTGATGGAGCTGACCGGGCCGGCCGGCGCCTACGGCCAGGCCGGGGCCAAGGCGGCCGAGATGGCACTGCGCGACTTCAACGAGGCGGGCGGTGCCGGCGGCTGCGACATCGTCGCCGACGTGCGCGACAGCCAGAGCCAGGGCAACGTCGCGGTCGACCAGGCGACGCAGCTCGTCAACATCAGGAAGGTGCCGGTCATCATCGGCGGGATCATCTCGTCGGTCTCGATCCCGATCCTGACCTCGGTGACGGCGCCTGCCGGCGTGGTGCAGGTCTCGCCCGCCTCCTCCTCGCCGACGCTGACCGAGCTGGCGCGCGAGGGGAAGACGAACGGGGTCTTCTTCCGCACCATCACCTCGGACGCGCTGCAGGGGACGGCGGCGGCGAAGTTCGCCATGGACCAGGGGCTGACGAAGCTCGCCATCATCCACGTCAACAACGACTTCGGCGTCAACATGGTGCGCGAGTTCGCCAGCGCCTACGAGAAGCTCGGCGGCACGATCACCTCGACGACGCCCTACAACGAGAAGCAGGCCTCCTATTCGGCCGAGGCGAGCGCGGCCCTCGCCGGCGATCCGGAGGCGCTCTATCTGGTCAGCTATCCGGTGGACGGGGCGACGATCGCGCGGGCCTGGATCTCGAGCGGCGGGCCGGCGAAGTTCCTGCTCAACGACGGGATGAACTCGACCGACTTCATCACGGCGGTGGGGGCCAAGTATCTCGACGATGCCTTCGGCACGTCGTCGGGCACCAGCGAGACGGCCTCGACGAAGTATTTCTACGAGAATTTCGAGGCCTTCTCCGGCGGGATCAAGCCGGACGCCCCGGCGGCCGACCGGTCCTACGATGCCGGCGCCATCGTGGCGCTCGCCATCGCCAAGGCGGGGGGCAGCGACGCGGCGGCGATCAAGGCGGCGATTCCGGAGGTGGTGGCGGCGGACGGGGAGCCGATCCATGCCGGGAAGGAGGAGTTCGCCAAGGCGCTCGCGCTGATCGCCGAGGGCAAGTCGATCCGCTACGAGGGGGTGATCGGGCCGGTCAGCTTCGATGCGTTCGGCGACATCACCGGGCCGTTCCGGCTGTGGCGGATCCAGAACGGCGAGGTGACGACGATCGGCGAGATGAGCGCCGAGGCGGTCGCCGCGATCAAGGGCGGGGTGGCGAAGTAGCGGCTGCCGCCCGCGGGCCGCGGGCGAGGAACGGAGGTTCGGGCATGAGCGGGATGGAGACTTACGACCCGGCGTCGGAAGGGGCGGAGATGGCCTTCGACGGGCGGATGTCCTACGGCGACTATCTGCACATCGACGCCATCCTCGGGGCGCAGAAGCCGCTGAGCGCGGCGCATGACGAGATGCTCTTCATCATCCAGCACCAGACCTCCGAGCTCTGGAT
>NZ_CALLYO010000138.1 GCF_937858865.1 uncultured Amaricoccus sp.
CTCCTTCTGCCGGACGCGCCCCACGAGCGACGAATGCGGGCGGCCACGGCGTTTCGATGGCTCCCGGCAAGGCCGGGAGAGCGGCCCGATATACCGAAGCGCGGCAGGAGCGCAAGGGGCTACGGCCCCGGGGGGGCGTCCATGTTCCACATGTCCTGCGCCATGCGCCAGACGCCGTCGGCTTGCTTCTTCCAGACGACGAGGGCCTTGCCGCCCGCCGTCGCGGCGCCGCCGCCCTCGGTGGGCACGGTGACGGACCAGGTGCCGGTCTCGATCATCGTGTCGTCTCCGACCATGTCGACGGCGACGAGGCCGAGCTCGAGATCGCGGAAGCCGGCGTCGAAGGCCTGCTGCCAGTAGTCGGCTATGGCGTCGCGCCCCTCGACGATCGGCGCGCCGTCGGGGAGCAGCCGTGCGTCCTCGGTGAAGGCCATCTCGGCCGCCCTGGCACCGTCACCGGTGGCGAAGGCCTGCTCCCAGAGCGCCTGGGCCGCGACGATCGGGCCGTCGTCGGCCTGGACCGGAACCGGCGCGAGGAGGAGGGCCGCCGCCGCGGCGAGCCGGCAGACTGTACGCATGATGTCTTCCCCCCGTTGCGGCGGACGGCTCGATCCTCCGTTCGCCGTTCTCGCGGCCGCGGGGCCCGCCGCAGATGGCGGCAGATCCGCGCCGCCCGCACAGCATAGCACGAATGGACGCCAGCGGGGGTGCCGCCGGCGTCCAGGGGAAGATCAACCCGCGACCAGGGCGGGAGCGCTCAGCCGCGCTCCTCGACGATGGTCACGAGGTGCGGGATCGCCGCCACCATGCCGCGGATCGACGGCGTGTCGGGCAGCTCGCGCGTGCGGTGCATCTTGTTCAGCCCGAGGCCGACCAGCGTCTGGCGCTGCACGGCGGGGCGGCGGATCGGCGAGCCGATCTGCTTGACGACGATGGTCTTCGCCATGCTCAGGCCTCCGCCGACGCTTCGGGGGCGGCCTCGGCCGGGGCGTCGGGCGCCTTCGGCAGGATGTCGGCCACCTTCTTGCCGCGGCGCTGCGCGACGAGGCGCGGGCTCTGCTCCTGCTGCAGGCCGTCGACGGTGGCGCGGATCATGTTGTAGGGGTTCTGGCTCCCCAGCGACTTCGCCACCACGTCGTGCACGCCGAGCATCTCGAAGACGGCGCGCATCGGGCCGCCGGCGATGATGCCGGTGCCGGCGGGCGCTGAGCGCATCACGACCTTGCCGGCGCCGTGGCGGCCGTTGGCGTCGTGGTGCAGCGTCCGGCCCTCGCGCAGCGGCACGCGGATCATCTGCCGCTTGGCCTGCTCGGTCGCCTTGCGGATCGCCTCGGGCACCTCGCGGGCCTTGCCCTTGCCGTAGCCGACGCGGCCCTTCTGGTCGCCGACGACGACGAGCGCGGCGAAGCCGAAGCGCTTGCCGCCCTTCACCGTCTTCGACACGCGGTTGATCGCCACCAGCCGGTCGGCGAATTCGGGGGTCTCGTCGCGGTCGCGGCGGTCGCGGCGCTCTCCCCTCGGTTCTCTGGCCATCTCGAGCCCTCCTAGAACTTCAGGCCGCCCTCGCGGGCGGCGTCCGCAAGGGCCTTGACCTTGCCGTGGAAGAGGAAGCCGCCGCGGTCGAAGTAGACCTCCTCGACGCCCGCGGCCTTCGCCCGCGCGGCGATCTCGGCCCCGACCTTCGCGGCCGCTTCCTTGTTGTTCTTGCCCTTGAGGCCCAGCTCCTTCTCCAGCGTCGAGGCGGCGGCCAGGGTGCGGCCCTGGACGTCGTCGATGAGCTGGACGGAGATGTTCTTCGAGGACCGGTGCACGGAGAGACGCGGACGTTCGCCCGCCATCTTCCGCAGCTTGTTCCGGACGCGCTGGCGGCGCTTCTGGAACAACTCTCTCTTGCTGTTCGCCATGAGTGTCGCGCCCCTTACTTCTTCTTGCCTTCCTTGCGGAAGATGAACTCGTCCTTGTACTTGATGCCCTTGCCCTTGTAGGGCTCGGGCTTGCGCCACTCGCGGATGTTGGCCGCGACCTGGCCGACGACCTGCTGGTCGATGCCCTCGACGATGATCTCGGTGGGCTTCGGCGTGGTGATGGTGACGTCCTCCGGGATCGCGAAGTCGACGTCGTGGCTGTAGCCGAGCGAGAGCTTCAGGACCTTGCCCTGGACCGCGGCGCGGTAGCCGACGCCGGTGATCTCCATCTCCTTCTTGAAGCCGGTGGTGACGCCGGCGACCAGGTTCGCGACCTGGGTGCGCGACATGCCCCACTGCTGGCGCGCGCGCTTGGAGAGCCCGCGCGGCTTCACGGAGACGGCGCCCTCGTCGACCGAGAGCGTGACGTCGTCGGTGGCGGTGAAGGAACGGCTGCCCTTCGGGCCCTTCACCTCGATGGTCTGCCCCGAGAGGGTGGCGGTGACGCCCTTCGGCAGCTCGACCGGCCTCTTTCCGATGCGAGACATCCTTCCCTCCTCAGAACACGGTGCAGAGGACCTCACCGCCGACGTTGGCGGTGCGGGCCTGGGCATCGGACATCACGCCCTGCGGCGTCGAGACGATGGCGACCCCGAGGCCCTGGCGGACCTGCGGCATCTCCTTGACGCCGGTGTAGACGCGGCGGCCGGGGGTCGAGACGCGGCGAAGCTCGCGGATCACCGGCTGGCCGTCGAAGTACTTGAGCGAGATCTCGATCTCGGGGTGGCCGTCCTGGGTCACCTCCTCGTAGCCGCGGATGTAGCCCTCGGCCTGCAGCACGTCGAGGACCCACTTGCGGATCTTCGAGGCGGGGGTGCGGACGGTGGACTTGCCGCGCAGCGAGGCGTTGCGGATGCGGGCGAGCATGTCGCCCAGGGGATCGTTCATCGACATGCGCGCCCCCTTACCAGCTCGACTTGACCATGCCCGGGATCTGGCCCTTGGAGGCCAGGTCGCGGAGCGCGATGCGCGACATGCGGAGCTTGCGGTAGTAGGACCGCGGCCGGCCGGTCACCTCGCAGCGGTTGTGCAGCCGCGTGGCCGAGGAGTTGCGGGGGAGCTCCGCCAGCTTCAGGCGCGCCTTGAAGCGCTCCTCCATCGGCAGGCTCTCGTTCTTCGCCGTCTCCTTGAGCGCGGCGCGCCGGGCCGCGTACTTCGCCACCAGGGCCTGGCGCTTCTTCTGGCGCTCGATCATGCTGATTTTTGCCATATCTCTCTCTCCCGCGCTCAGGCCGTGAAGGGCAGGTTGAAATGCTTCAACAGCGCCTTCGCCTCGGCGTCGGTCTTGGCCGTGGTGCAGATGACGATGTCCATGCCCCAGACCTGCTCGATCTTGTCGAAGTCGATCTCGGGGAAGACGATGTGCTCCTTGAGCCCCATGGCGTAGTTGCCGCGGCCGTCGAAGCTCTTCGGGTTCGTGCCGCGGAAGTCGCGCACGCGCGGCAGCGCCACGGTGATCAGCCGGTCGAGGAACTCGTACATCCGGTCGCGGCGCAGCGTCACCTTGGCGCCGATCGGCATCTCCTCGCGGACCTTGAAGCCGGCGATCGACTGCTTGGCCTTGGTGACGACCGGCTTCTGGCCGGCGATCTGGCCGAGGTCCGCCGCGGCGGCGCGCACCTTCTTGGTGTCGGAGACCGCCTCGCCGACCCCCATGTTCAGCACGATCTTGTCGAGCCGCGGGATCTGCATGTCGTTCTTGTAGCCGAACTCCTCCTTGAGCGCGGCGCGGATCTTCTCCCGGTACTGCTGCTTCAGCCGGGGCGTATAGTCAGCCATTGATCGTCTCCCCCGACTTCTTGGCGTAGCGCACCTTCTTGCCGTCCTCGAAGCGGAAGCCAACGCGGGTCGCCTCGCCGGTCTTCGGGTCGACGAGCGCGAGGTTCGAGAGCTCGATCGGCAGCTCCTTGGCGATGCGGCCGCCCTGGCTCGACTGGGTCTGCTTGGTGTGGCGGATGGCGACGTTCACGCCCGAGACGACCGCCTTGTTGTCCTTGGGCAGGACGCGGGTGATGTCGCCCTTCTTGCCCTTGTCGCGTCCGGCGAGCACGACGACCTTGTCGCCCTTCCTGAGCTTGGCGGCCATCAGAGCACCTCCGGGGCGAGCGAGATGATCTTCATGAAGTTCTTCGAGCGGAGCTCGCGCACCACCGGGCCGAAGATGCGGGTGCCGATCGGCTCGTTCTGGTTGTTGAGGATCACCGCCGCGTTGCGGTCGAAGCGGATGGCGGTGCCGTCCTCGCGGCGGACTTCCTTGGCGGTGCGCACGACGACGGCCTTGCGCACGTCGCCCTTCTTCACGCGGCCGCGCGGGATCGCTTCCTTCACCGACACCACGATGATGTCGCCGACGGAGGCGTAGCGGCGATGCGAGCCACCGAGGACCTTGATGCACTGAACCCGGCGGGCGCCGGAATTGTCAGCGACATCCAGATTGGTCTGCATCTGGATCATTGGGCTACTCCCGACCTGCGGGAACCGGTCCCGCGGTTTCGACGAAGCTGGATCAGGCCTCGGCGGCTTGTGCCGTCAAGACCGTCCAGCGCTTGGTCTTCGAGATCGGCGCGCATTCGACGATGCGAACGGTGTCGCCGACCTTGAACTTGTTCTCCGCGTCGTGCGCGCGGTACTTCTTCGACTTGCGCACGGTCTTCTTCATCATCGGGTGCGTGAAGCGGCGCTCGACCAGGACAGTGATCGTCTGGTCGTTCTTGTCGCTGGTCACGGTGCCCTGGAGGATACGCTTGGGCATGTCAGGCCTCCGCCTTCTGATCGGCACCAGCCGCGGCGGCGGCCTTCTGGTTGAGGATGGTCTTCACCCGGGCGGCGTCGCGGCGGACGGCCTGCATGCGGGAGGTATTCTCGAGCTGCCCGGTCGCCTTCTGGAAGCGGAGGTTGAAGGCCTCCTTCTTCAGGCTGGCGAGCTGGTCGCGCAACTGGTCGGGAGTCTTCTCCCGCAGATCGGCCGCCTTCATTGGCCACAAGTCCTTTCAACATCGCCGGAGAGCCCCGCGAGGGTCACCCTGATTCCGGCGGAGTCCATGGTGAGCGGGCCGTATAGGCGCAAAGGCCGGCGGGTGCAAGGCGATAATCGCCGCGGCTCAAAGCGTTGCGAAGAAGTCGGCGACGACGAGCTCGATCCCCGGCGGAACGAGGACCAGCCTGGCCTCCTCGCCGACGACCCGTGTCACGATCTCACCATCCTGCGCGTCTCGCGCATGGTGGATTACCCGCCGCCCCTCCGGATGGACGACGAGGTAGTGCCGGACGGACGCGAGGCGGAAGTAGTCGGCGAGCTTCGCGCCCGCGTCGATGCCCTTGCTGGAGGGCGAGACGACCTCCACGACGACGACGGGATCGGCGACCTGCACGACGTCGTTCGGCAGCCTGGGGCCGCACCGGACCAGCGCATCGGGTTCGTAGACGGTGGAGTCGTCGATGCGCACAGCCATGCCGTCGACGAAGGCTTCGCACCCCGATCGGTGGCCGGCGAGGGCGCGATCGAGCCCCTTCACCACTTCCTTCTTCACCCGCACGTGCCCGACGCGCTCCGGGGCCATCGCCACGATCTCGCCGCCAAAGAGCTCGAACCGGCCGGAGGGCTGGCGCATGGCCCACTCGATGAAGGCATCGGCCGTCATGGCGGCAGGGCGGGGCTGATGGGTCATGGCCTTTGCAGCATAACACGCCGCACGCGCCCGGAAACGAAAAAGGCCCCGGTCTCCCGGGGCCTCTCGGCTCGCGCAGGGCGGGCGCGCCGCCCGCGCTCACCAATCCTGGCGGGCGACGAAGCGGCACTTGATCGGCAGCTTCATGGCCGCGAGGCGCAGGGCCTCCTTGGCCACGTCCTCGCTGACGCCGTCGATCTCGAACATGATCCGGCCCGGCTTCACCTTGGCGGCCCAGAACTCGACGGCGCCCTTGCCCTTGCCCATGCGGACCTCGGTCGGCTTTTTCGAGACCGGCACGTCCGGGAAGACGCGGATCCAGACCCGGCCCTGGCGCTTCATGTGGCGGGTCAGCGCCCGGCGGGCCGCCTCGATCTGGCGGGCGGTGATCCGGTCCGGCTCCGCCGCCTTCAGGCCGAAGAAGCCGAAGTTGAGCTCGGAGCCGCCCTTGGCCTCGCCATGGATGCGCCCCTTGAACTGCTTGCGGAATTTCGTTCGCTTCGGTTGCAGCATTCTATTTCTCCCGGGAGGTCAGCCCCTCAGCGCGCGCGCTGCGGACGCATCCCGCCCCCTTCCTGCAGTTCGCTCTGGCGACGGTCCCGCGCCTGCGGGTCGTGCTCCATGATCTCGCCCTTGAAGATCCAGACCTTGATGCCGATGACGCCATAGGCGGTCTTCGCCTCGCAGAGCGCATAGTCGATGTCCGCGCGCAGCGTGTGCAGCGGCACCCGCCCCTCGCGGTACCACTCGGTCCGGGCGATCTCCGCCCCGCCGAGCCGGCCGCCGACGTTGATCCGGACCCCGAGCGCGCCCATGCGCATCGCGTTCTGCACCGCCCGCTTCATCGCGCGGCGGAACGAGACGCGGCGCTCGAGCTGCTGGGCGATGTTCTCGGCGACGAGCGCGGCGTCGATCTCGGGCTTCCTGACCTCGACGATGTTGAGGTGCAGCTCCGACTTGGTGAACTCGCCGAGCTTCTTCCGCAGCACCTCGATGTCGGCGCCCTTCTTGCCGATGATGACGCCGGGACGGGCGGCGTGGATCGTCACCCGGCACTTCTTGTGCGGGCGCTCGATCACCACGCGGCTGATGCCGGCCTGGGCGGCGTGCTTGCGGATATACTCGCGGATCGCGAGATCCTCGTGCAGCAGCCGGCCGTAGTCGGCGCCGTCGGCGAACCAGCGGCTGTCCCAGGTCCGGTTGACCTGCAGGCGGAGCCCGATCGGATTGATCTTCTGACCCATTACGCGGTCTCCTCGCTGACCTGCCGAACCTTGATCGTGACCTGGCTGAAGGGCTTCAGGATCTTCCCGAAGCGCCCGCGCGCCCGCGGCCGGCCGCGCTTCAGCACCATGTTCTTGCCGACGAAGGCCTCGGCCACGACCAGCTCGTCCACGTCGAGCCCGTGGTTGTTCTCGGCGTTGGCGATGGCGGACTGCAGCGTCTTCTTCACGTCGTCCGAGATGCGCTTCTTCGAGAAGGTGAGGTCGGCGAGCGCCTTCTCGACCGGCTTGTTGCGGATCATCTGCGCGACGAGGTTGAGCTTCTGCGGGCTGGTGCGAAGCATCCGGCTGACCGCCATCGCCTCGTTCTCCGCCACGCGGCGGGGGTTCTTGTCCTTGCCCATGGCTTACTTCCGCTTCGCTTTCTTGTCGGCCGCGTGCCCGTAGTAGGTGCGGGTCGGGCTGTACTCGCCGAACTTCTGGCCGATCATGTCCTCGGTCACGTTGACCGGGATGTGCTTCTTGCCGTTGTAGACGCCGAAGGTCAGGCCGACGAACTGCGGCAGGATGGTGGAGCGGCGCGACCAGATCTTGATGACCTCGGACCGCCCCGACTCGCGCGACTTCTCGGCCTTCTTCAGCACGTGGGCGTCGACGAAGGGGCCCTTCCAGACAGAACGCGACATGGGCTTACCTCTTCGCTTTCTTCACGTGACGCGAGCGCAGGATGTACTTGCCCGTCGCCTTGTTGGTGCGGGTGCGCGCGCCCTTGGTCGGCTTACCCCAGGGGCTGACCGGGTGGCGGCCGCCGGAGGTGCGGCCCTCGCCGCCGCCGTGCGGGTGGTCGATCGGGTTCATCACCACGCCGCGCACCTTCGGCCGGTAGCCCTTGAGCCGCATGCGGCCGGCCTTGCCGAAGTTCTGGTTCGAATTGTCCGGGTTCGACACCGCGCCGACCGTCGCCATGCACTCCTGGCGCACCATGCGGAGCTCGCCCGAGGAGAGGCGGATCTGCGCGTAGCCGCCGTCGCGGCCGACGAACTGGGCGTAGGTGCCGGCGGCGCGGGCGATCTGGCCGCCCTTGCCCGGCTTCATCTCGACATTGTGCACGATCGTGCCGATCGGCATCGAGGTGAAGGGCATGGCGTTGCCCGGCTTGATGTCGGCCTTGGCGGAGGCGATCACGCTGTCGCCGGCGGCGAGCCGCTGCGGCGCCAGGATGTAGGCCTGCTCGCCGTCGGCATAGCCGATCAGCGCGATGAAGGCGGTCCGGTTCGGGTCGTACTCGATGCGGATCA
>NZ_CALLYO010000139.1 GCF_937858865.1 uncultured Amaricoccus sp.
AGAGCCAGACGATCGTGCCGAGCAGCGCGATCCCGATCAGGCTCCAGAGCCAGCGGGAGGTGAGGACCGCCCAGAGGAAGCGCAGCACCACCATCTCAGAGCCTCTTCTCGACCAGGATTTCGACCCGGCGATTGAGCGCGCGGCCCTCCCTGGTCCTGTTCGACGCGACCGGCTCGGCGGCGGCGCGGCCCTCGGAGCGCACCCGGTCGGGCGGCGCGCCGTTCGCGACGAGGATGCGGGCTATGGTGGCGGCGCGCGCCTCGCTCAGGCCCTGGTTGTCGTGGAAGGGGTTGGCGCCGCCGACCGGGATGCTGTCGGTGTGGCCGACCACGGTGACGTTGCCGATCAGGTCGGCGTTCTCGGCGATCGCCTGGCCGAGCGCGGCGATCAGCGGCTCGAAGCCTTCGGTGAGTTCGGCCTGCGAGGAGCGGAAGACCTCGGGGTTGGTCCACTGGACGACGAGGGTGGCGAGCGAGACGGTCTCGCTGCCCTTGAGCGCCGGGCGCAGGCCCTCGGGGGCCGCCGCCTCCAGGGCGGGGACGAGGGCGAAGTCGGCGGCCTCGGCCGGGGGCGCGGGCGGCCGGGTGGTATCGCGCGGCGGGCGGTAGATCTCGGCGCGCTCGGCCGGCGGCAGCGCGCGGGCGAGGACGCCGAGCTGCTCGGACTGGCCGGAGAGCTGCAGCGAGAGGGCGAAGTAGACGCCGGCCGCGGCGACGACGGCGGCGGCGAAGAGCACCCAGAGCGGCACGGTGAACTGCCGGGGCTCGTCAGCGGCGGCAACCCCCTGCCAGTTGGGCGAGAGCGGTGCGGTTGCCGCCTCGGGGTCGCGCAGCAGCCGCGCCGTCGAGGTCCGCACCGCGGCGAGCGAGCGCGCGCCGGCGCGGCCCGGCACCCGGTAGCGGCCGCGGAAGCCGAGCGAGAGGCAGAAGTAGAAGAGCTCGAGCATGTCCGGGTCGCGGTTCGGATGCGCCTCGAGCTCCTCCAGCCGGTCGAAGAAGCGGGCGCCGGCGTCGACATCGCCGTAGAGGGTCGAGACGAGCGGCTGCCGCGGCCAGGCGCTGGTGCCGCCCCAGGGGGTGTTGAGCGCGAGGTCGTCGAGCAGCGCCGCCACCGCCCAGGCGCAGGA
Organism: uncultured Amaricoccus sp.; assembly: GCF_937858865.1. Lineage (GTDB taxonomy): Bacteria > Pseudomonadota > Alphaproteobacteria > Rhodobacterales > Rhodobacteraceae > Amaricoccus. Next base: position 1,128 of record NZ_CALLYO010000139.1, read on the forward strand.
ATCGGCCTTGGCGAGCGACACGCCGCGGGCGACGGCGGCGTCGCGGGCGGCGATGAGGCCGTCGAGGAGCCGGGTGCGCAGCGTCTCGGGATCGCCCGGCGCCGTGGCCGACTCGAGCTCCGGGGCGAAGGCGAGGAGCGCGCCGAAGGCGGCGATCAGCGGGTTCGGATGCTCGCGCGGCTGCAGCGCCACCGGCGGCCGCCGCGCGGGCCGCGGGCCCCGCCGGCCGCCGGCAGCGGGCGGATGCGGGTCCGGCCGCTGTCCTCGTCGAGCCCGAAGGGATCCTCGCGCGACGCCATATCACCTGCCCCGCATCATCGGTGCACCGCGAAACAGTCGAGCTGCGGCTCGCTCGGCAGCACGCCGGAGACCCCGATGACGAAGCCCGGCGCGTCGCGCAGGCTGGTCCAATGCTCGCTCTTGCGGTCGAGCTCGAGGCACAGCCGGTCGCCGTCGTAGGGGATCTCGCGCGGCTGCGAGTGCAGCGGCTTGAGCGCGATGCCGGGCAGGCGCGACTTCCAGAGCGCGTCGAACTCGCCGGCCGAGCCGACCGTGACCTGGTTGACGAAAATCTTGCGCAGCGCGTCGTCGGACAGCTCCGATCCCACGCGCACGACGATCCGGCTGCCCTCGAGCACCTCGGGCGAGTCGATCCGCACCTTCCAGATGTTGGTCGCATGCTTCATCACCGGCAGCGCCCGCGACTTCGGCTCGACGAAGCGCAGCGACAGGATCAGCGAGCGCAGCGTGTCGGTCAGCGCCGCGAAGGCCGGCCCCGGCGCCAGATGGTCGTAGGCGGGCAGCTCGCTCAGCCGGCGTGAGCCCGAGCCGTAGGTCGCCATCCGCCCGGCGAGGCCGGCGAGCTCGAGGTAGAGATCGGCCGGATGAAAGGCGTCCTGCGCCAGCATGTGGGCGAGGCGCGGCCGCGCGGCGTTGGCGAGCTCGAGCACCAGCAGGTTCTCGACGCTCCGCCCCGCGCCGCCCAGCACCATCCGGCCGTGCGCCTCGGCGATCCGGTCGAGGCCGGTGACGACCTCCTGCAGCAGCTGGCCGTAGAAGGGCAAGGCGGCGGTGGCGAGCGCCGGCGGCAGGAACGCCTCGTCGAAGGCGACGCCCCCGTCGGCGCGGAGCCCGGTCAGCCCGGCGACCGGCAGCGTCGTGTAGCCGCCCGCATCGCCCCCCGGCGCGATCAGCGCCGCGACCGGGCGCGCGATCTCGATCTCCTCCGACTCCCCGCCCCCCGCCACCGCGTCGCGGACGCGCCTGATCCGCCCGCGGAAGCGCGCGCCCGAGGGCGCGGCATGGGCCGGGTCGAAGCTCGCCCCGCCCGGCATCTCGAGCGGCAGCGCCAGCAGCACCGCGCCGGCGGGCGTATCGCGGCCGATCGCCACCGGCGCGGGCGGGTCCATGGTCTCGGGGATGGCGAAGGGCGTCCCGTCGCGGAAGAGGCCGCGCGCCTCGGTCACGGCGATCTGCCCGGCGTCGGCGAGCGCCTGGTCGAGCGCCAGCGAGCGGAAGCCCCAGCTCTGCAGCCAGCCGGCCTGGAGCGCGCCGCGCACCAGCGTCTCGGTGTGGCGGTCCTGCTCCTGCAAGTGCTGCGGCCGGAGGAAGAGCCCCTCCGACCAGAGCACCCTGTCACCGTGGCTCATCCCCTCTGCTCCCGCGTCATGCCGTCGTCACCGAGAGGCCCGACGGCCCCAGCGCCACGTTGAGCGTCACGTTGCTGCCGGGCTGCACCGGCACGGCCGTCCGCCAGGTCTTGCCCGCTGGGTCGATGAGCGCGGCCATGAGCCCGAGCGTCGTCGCCTCGGGCTCCATGGTCACCGTCTTCGAGGCGGCGCCCCCCGGCGCGACGGCGATCTGGTCCATGCCGACGAGATCGGCGCCGAGCACCCCCGCGGCATCCTCCTGCAGCGCGAAATAGTCGGCCGAGTTGAAGGCGCCGGCGTCCTTCAGCCGCAGGATCGAGACGGTCACCGGGCGATCCGCGCCGCCCCTCGCGTTCATTCCCGCTCCGCCGGTCGCGGCCACGGTCACCGTGGCGGGCTTCGGCCCCCCGCCGCAGGCGGCGAGCAGCCCCGCCGCGGCAGCGGTGGCGAGAAACGCGCGCCGGTTCAGCTTGGGGTCCTGCATGGCTCACTCCTTCTCGGTTTCGTAGGCGTCGCGGAAATCGGCCCCGACCTCGCCCAGGAAGCGGGTCTCCGCGCTCCGGGCAATCTCGCGGAAACGCTTCTCGTAGAGCTCCCAGAGCTTGGCGCGCCGGCCGCCGGCCAGCAGCGTCTCGAGCAGGCCGAGCGCCTCGAGCTCCTTCTCCAGCGCCGCGGGATCGAAGCGGTCGACCATGCGCCGGAGCGCCGCCTGCAGGCCGCGCCAGGTGTTGACCTGATGCTGGGCGAGATCGCGCACCGCGCCTTGGATCGAGGTCTCGGCGTCGGTGAAGCCGCCGCTCGGCGGCGCGAGCAGCACCGCGAGCGCGTCCTCGACGGTCGGCATGAACTTCAGCGGATTGACCCGCGCGCTGACGACGGTCTGCGCGATGCGCGCGTTGCCCTTCTCCTCGGCCCGCATGCGGAGAAGGCGCATCAGCCCCTCGGCCATCATCCGGTACTCCCGCCCGAAGGCCTCCATCCGCGCCAGCGGATCGGCCGGCGCGTCCGCCGCGTCGATCCCGAGCCCGCGCAGGAAGGCCGCGACCGCATCGGCATCGGCGGGGCGGGGTGCCACGCGCGGCGGCTGCTGCCGCGCCGGCGTCGCCGCGGGGGCCGGCTCGCCCCAGGCGAAGCTCTCGGCAGGTGCGGCAGGTGCCGGAGGTGCGGGCGGCGGCGGCGGCGCGGGCGCCGGGGTTCCCCAGTCGAAGGTTCCGGGCGGCGGCCGCTCGCGCAGGCGTCCGGTGTCGGCAGGATCGAGCGTGAAGGGATCGTCGAAGAGCGGCGGCGCCCGGCGCTCGGGCGCCGCTTCCGCGGCGAACCCCGGGGCCCGCTCGAAGGGATCGGGCAGGTCGGGCGGGCGCTCGGGCCGGACCGGCTCGGCGACCGGCGCGGCGAAGAAGGCGTCGGCGTCGAACTCCGGCCGGGCCGCGGCCCCCGGCGCGTCGCGCGCGCCGCGGCCGGCCTCGAGCTCCACCTCGATCACATAGTCGCCGAGCCGGAGCCGCATCCCGTCGCCGAGCGCGGCCGACCGGCCGGCGCCGAGCGGCGCCCGCGCGTCGTCGACGAAGAGCCCGCCGCTCGACGTGTCGGTGACCGAGAAGGCCCCGCCGCGGCCCGAGATCGTGCAATGCGCCCGGGAGACATACTGGTCGGGGTCGTCGATGCGCCAGTCCGCCTCGGCGCTGCGTCCGATCACCAGCTCGCCCTCGTCGAGCCGCATCTGCCGCACGGCCTGCGGCCTCGGCGATCGCACCAGCGTCATCAGGAGGCTCATGCAGCCGCCCTCGCGCCTTCGGGGGCGAGCCCGACGATCGCCCGGAGCCGCAGGTCGCGGGCGTCGGCCGCGCGCGCGGGCGCCACCCACGCCGTCCGCCCGATGCGCGCCGCGCCGATGCGCGCGGCCGGCACGTCGCGGGCGCGCAGGATCGGGCGGAAATCGACGTCGAGCGTCTCGCCGATGCCGTGCAGCACCGCCCGGCGCAGCGCCTCGAGCCGCGCCCCGCCGGGCAGGAAATCGAGGTAGTCGGCCAGCGGCAGCGGGCCGATGCGGATCTCGATGCGGCCCTGCCGCGAGAAGATGCGCGGCCCGAGCGTCGCGCCGCGGCCGAGCCCGGCGTGCGCGGCGCCGAGCCGCGTCTGCAGCCGCCGCGGCAGCTCCGACCAGGCCCCGACGAACTCCTCGACCTCGACCGGCGCGCCGACCGCGGCGCCGACGAGCTGGGCAAGCCGCTCGGGGCCGAGCACCTGGTGGCCGAGCGCTGCCGCCTGGTCGAGCTTCTCGGCCTGGAGCGCGGGCCCGCTCGCGCAGGCGATGGCGGCGAGGATCGTGCGCAGCCGCCCGCCCTCGGCGCGCTCCTCCTGCACCGCCGGATTCTGGTCGGCCCAGCTGCGGTAGAAGAGGGCGAACATCCGGTGCTGCAGCACATTGGCGAAGTCGAGGAAGGTGCGGTCGCTGGTGGCGCCCTCGACGCCCGAGGTGAACCAGCGCTGCGCCAGCCGGTCGAGCATCCAGCGGGTGAGATGGAGCGGCATCGGCCCCTCCGGGCCGAAGAGCCCGAAGAGGGTCGCCGAGACGCGGGCCGGCGTCCGCTCGCCGCCCGGGGCAAGCTGCGCGACGTCCCGCACCGCGAAGCCGAGGCGCAGCTCCTGGCCGAGCCGCGCCGGCTCGCGGTCCGGCAGGCCGCCGCGGCCGAAGAGCTTCCCCGCGCGCTCCAGCCGCCGCAGGAGCTCGAAGAAATCCATGGCCTCGGCGCTGGGGACGGAGCCCCCGCTCACACCAGGCTGCGGTTGCCGAGGGTGATCGGCCATGGCACCTCCTCTTGGCCATGCAGGAGCTTGGTGCGGGTCTGCACGAAGGCGTTGACGGCGGCGTAGCGCGCGAAGAGCCGGGCGAGCAGCGCCGGGAGAAGCAGCACGCTGTGACCGGCGAGGACGGCCTCGTCGATCTCGAGCGTGACCCCGGTGCCGCGGCCGAAGCAGAGCGGGCCGGGGATCGGCAGCCGTTCGACGACCGGGCGCGCCTCGACCCCGACCAGCGCCTGGGCGTGGCGGGCGAGCGCCGGATCGCCGCGGTCGGCGTAGAGATCGAGCGTCGTGCGCAGCGGCTCGAGCGCGCCCCCCTCGACCGCGAGCCCGAGGTAGTTGAGCGAGAGCTGTGCCACCAGGCGCCAGGCCAGCTCGTCGGCGCGGCTCTCGCCCGGCCGGCCGGCCGGCACCGCCGCCAGCGCCGGCCGCGGCCGGCGCAGCGCGCCGAGGAGCGTCACCGCCTGCACCGGGTCACCGCTCTCCAGCGTCAGCGACGGCTGGTCGTCGAGCAGCGGCAGGTCGCGGTTGGTGCAGAGCGCCCGCGCCTCGAGCCGCCGCAGCTCGCCCGGCAGCGCGGTGCCCGGCGGGCTCGAGAGCGTCAGGAAGAGGTCGTCGCCGGCATAGGAGGTGCGCATGCGCCCCTCGCGCCGCTCGTCCTCGCCGGGCCGGCGCGGCCGGCGCTCGGCCCACCAGACCGGCCGGCCCCGCTCGGGCGCGAAGCCGAAGAGCGGCGGGATGCGCGCCTCCGGCCCCTCGCGGTCCGCGTCCTCGACCTCGGTCACCCGGTAGATCTCGAAGTCGCGCGGCCGGGTGCGGTCGGCGTGCAGGATCTGCCGCGGCCGCCGCGGGTCGATCTCGACCACGTTGCAGTCGCGCTCGAAGAGATTGACGACCGGCGTGGCGAAGAGGCGCAGGTCGGCCGGATGCACGTCGGCGAGCTCCGGCACCGGCCGGCGCAGCAGGAAGACCACCTCGATCCCGCCGGCCGACCGGGCCACGACGGGGCGGAGCCCGTCGAGCCGCGCGTAATGGAACCGCTCCGGCATCATGAAATACTCGCGCAGCAGCCGGTAGCCCTCGAACCCGGCCCGCGTGCGCGGCATCAGCGCCTCGCGGTCGTCGATCCCGACCAGCGACGGCCCACGCACCGGCACCAGCGCCTCGCGCGCCGCCGCCGGCCGCGCCCCCACCGCCGACACCGCGCCGAAGAGCGCGTCGAAGAGCGCCGGCGCCTTGGCCCGCCCGGCGAAATGCAGGTCGAGCCGGTCGAGCTCCAGCTCGGCGAGCGGCCCGGGCGCCGCGCCGGTCCGCGCCAGCGTCAGCCTGAGCGCCGCCTGGCCCGCCTCTCCCGCCAGGCTGCCGATCCCGGCCGCGGCCAGCGCGCTCCGGTCCTGGTGATAGGAGACCGCCCGGATCTCGACCGGCCAGAGCGTCACGTCCTGCGCCGTGGTAAAGACGGCGCGGGTCGAGAGCCCCGGCCGCAGGCCGGCGACGAGCCGCGTCCCGCGCGCCACCACGTGCCCGGCCAGCATCGTCTGCACCTGCTGCCCCGGCTGCAGCACCGCCATCCCCACCGCCGGGGTCGGCGCGATCAGGTCGGGATAGAGCGCGTCGAGCACCGCTCGGGCGAAGCGCGCCCCCTCGCCATCGAGCTTCAGCCGCGTGCGCGCGGCGAGAAAGGCCACCCCCTCGAGCAGCCGCTCGACGTAGGGGTCGGGGCAGGGCGTCGTGTCGAGCGCGAGGTTGCGCGCCACCGCCGGATGCATCTCGGCGAACTCGCCCGCCAGCGCCCGGACGTGCGCCAGCTCGTCCTCGTAGTATTCGAGAAAGGCCCGGTCCACCTCAGGCCTCCCGGAGGCGGGTCTCGGCCCGCCCGGTCTCGAGGTCGACCAGGGTGCGCAGCCGCAGCCGCTCGGGCGCCGGCGACATCATCAGCAGCCCCTCGATCTCGATCGCCACCCCGGTCTTCTCGCTGAGGCTGACTGCGACCCGCGTCGCCTTCTCCTTCAGCCGCGGCTCGAAGACGGCGAGCAGCGCCCGGATCTCCCGCGCCAGCGCATCGCGGTCGAAGTCGCGCGCCGATCGCCCTGCGAAGGGCGGCACCCCGAAGTTCACCACGCTCCGCCTGACCTCGGGATAGTCGGCGAGCGAGGGCGGATGATCCGCCCCCGCCTCCGCCTCGCGCGGGGTGACGAGCGGCACGCTCTCGAAACGCTCGCTGTTGAACAGCACCTCGATGTCGCGCCGCACCGCCTCGCGCAGCACGTCCGGCGAGACGACGATGCCGCGCGCCTCGAGCTCCGCCCGCCGCCGCTCGCAGGCGAGGAGCCGCGTCAGCCGCTCCTTCTGTGCCGGCGTCAGCAGCGGGTCCGCCTCGACGGCCCGGACGCTACCGGCGAGCAGCGCCTCGAGCGGCTCCTCGCCGAGCTCCTGCGCCAGCGCCGCCCACAGCCCCGCGATCTCCGAGGCGACCCCCGGCAGGTCGTTGACCAGACGGTCCCAGAGCGACGGCTGGACGGCCTCGCGCGTCGCCCGGAGGACGGCGATCGGCTCCCGCATCGGACGATCCCCCCGCGCGCGTCAGACGCCGACGCGCACGCTCATCTCGATCTCGTGGTCCTTGTCGTAGACAAACTTGATCGCGTGGTAGGCGAAGCCAACCTCTTCCTCGATCAGGTCCGGCTCGTCGCTCGCCTGGTGCATCTCGTACTTCATCACCGACGCATTGGTCAGCGTGACGACGAGATAGTCCGAGGTCTCGCCCTCGATGGTGCGCCGCGCCGAGAAGACCACCTCGTCCATCAGCGTATTGTCGAACAGCGCCTTCTTCAGATAGGGCGAGGACATGTCATAGTACTTGGTGAAGACGATCATATCGAGCGCCACCCGGCCCCGCCGCGACAGGCTGTTCGGATCGTGCGGGGCCTCCATGCGGAAATCGATGCCGTGAATCTCGATCTCCTCTTCGTGACCGTCGCGCTCGCTCGGTCCGGGAATGTCAGGCACTTTGAGAAAGCCGTCGATCTTCATCGTTGATCTCCCAAAAGAACTCACGTCACAAATGCATTCTCAGACTTGGTCCCCGGCCCCCTACTGCTTCACCGACGGCAGTTCGGAAACGAGCCTCAAGGAGGCGTTGATCCCCTCGAGCTGGTAGTGCGGGCGCAGGTAGAAGCGCGCCGCGTAATATCCCGGCCGGCCCTCGACGCTGTCGACCTGCACCTCGGCGGCGGCGAGCGGCCGCTTCGCGCGCGCCTTGTCGTCGGCAAAGGCGGGATTGGCCAGCACGTAGCGGTTGATCCACTCGGTCAGCCAGACCTGCATGTCGGCGCGCTCCTTGAAGGAGCCGATCTTGTCCCGCGCGATCGCCTTCAGGTAATGCGCGAAGCGCGACACCGGGAAGAGATAGGGCAGGTTCGCGCTCAGCCGCTCGTTGGACTGGGCGTCCGGATCGACCAGCCGCCCGGCCCGTGCCTCGTCGTCCTGCAGCGAATGGGCGCCGATGAAGGCGGCGATATCGGTGTTCTTGCGGTGCAGGATCGGCATCAGCCCGAGCTTGGCGAGCTCCGCCTCGCGCCGGTCGTCGATCGCGACCTCGGTCGGGCACTTCATCGCCACCGACCCGTCGTCGGTCGGGAAGGTGTGCACCGGCAGGTTCAGCACCGCGCCGCCGTTCTCGACCCCGCGGATCTGCGTCCCCCAGCCGAAGAGCTTGTGGCTGCGGTTGATGTTCACCCCCATCGGGAAGGCGGCGTTCATCCAGACGTACTTCTCGTGATCGCCCGCCACCTCCTCCTCGAAGGCGAAGCCCTTCACCGGCACCGTCTCGGCGCCATAGGGCAGCCGTGCCAGCACCCGCGGCATGGCGAGCCCGATGTAGCGCGCATCCTCGCTCTCGCGCAGCGACTGCCAGGAGGCATAGGCCGGGTTCGAGACGATCTGCTGCAGGTCCTGCGGGTTCGGCAGCTCCTGCCAGCTGTCCATGCGGAAGAGCCGCGGCGAGGCCGCCGCGATGAAGGGCGTGTGCGCCGAGGCGCAGATCCCCGAGATGTTGCGCAAGAGGCCCACGTCCTTCGGATGGTTCGAGAACTCGTAGGCCCCGATGAGGCAGCCGAAGGGCTCGCCGCCGAACATCGAATATTCGTCGGTATAGACCTTGCGGAAGACCGGGCTCTGGTCCCACATCTGCCCCTCGAAGTCCTCGAGCGTATCGGCGAGCTCGGTCTTCGAGATGTTCATCACCCGGATCTTCAGCTTCTGGTCCGTCTCGGTGTTGTTCACGAGATACCAGAGGCCGCGCCAGGTGCCTTCCATCTCGCGCACCTCGGGCGCGTGCAGCACCTCGTTCATCTGCTCGGTCAGCATCCGGTCGATGCCGGCGATCAGCGCCTTCACCGACTTGATCGCGTTCGACGAGATCGCCGTCGTCTCGGAGCGCGCCTGCGCGGCCAGCGCCAGGTTCCTCACCAGCGCCTGCAGCCGCTCGCTGTCGTCCTTCTTGACCCGGAAGTCCTTCTCCAGGTGCTCCATATAGTCGCCGAGGTCGATGGCCTCGGCCTCGGCCACGCTCGCGGCGACCTTCTCCTGCTCGGCCATCTCAGCTCTCCTTCTCGGCTTCGATCGCCGTCTGCGCGACCTGGGCGAGGAGCGGCTCGTTGTTGAGGAGCTGGGCGATGCGCTTCTCGGCGTCGACCCGGCCGTCCATGAAGCCGAGCAGCTCGACCAGCTGCCGGCGCATCTTCATCAGCTCGGCGAGCTGCGGCACCTGCTCGGCGATCCGGTCGGGGGCGAAATCGCCCATCGAGCGGAAGCTGAGGTCGAGCGCCAGCTCCTCCTCCTGCTCGGCGCCCTCCAGCTGCGGCAGGGTGTTCTTCACCCGCGCCTTTACCCGCGGGGAGAGCGCCTCCATGAACTTGGGAAAGCGGCCGGCGTCCACGTCGACAAAGCTGCGGTCGCCCACCGGCTTCGCCGCCTCGGGCGTCTCGGACGCGCCGGCGAGGCCGCCCATCACGCCCATGACGAACGGCAGCTCGATGGTGGTCGGGCTGCCGTAGTGCTCGACGTCGTAGGCGATCTGCACCCGCGGGGCGCGGTTGCGTTCGATTACCTTCGCCTTGCTTTCGCTCATGTCTTGTCACCTTGCGTGCGGGTCGGGGCCTTGCGGTCGTCACTCAGTCCGGCAAGCGACCGGAACTCCTTCAGCCCCGAGGGGGCGAGGTCCTCCATGAGCTCGAGGAAGTCCATGGGCACCATCCGGCGCATCCGGCGGGCGAGGTAGGGAACCGGGCTCGCCGGCTCGGTCCGGTCGTAGAACTCGATGATCCGGTCGAGGCAGGCCATGACCTCGGCCCGGTTGGAGAGACGGTCCGGCACGGCGGCGCCTCCTGAGGTTGCGGCGGCCGGTGCGGCCGTGGCGTGCAGCGGCGGCTCGGGGCGAAGGCCCGGCGCCGGCGGACCGGGCGCCGCCGCGGCCGCGTCCGCCGCGTCCGCCGCGCGCAGCGCCGAGACGCGCGCGAGTGTCGCGACCATCCGGCCGAGGAAGGTGCCGAGCTGCGGCAGCACGCGTTCGCCCGTCCCGTCGAGCCGGGCGGCGACCGCCGCCTCGACCGCCTGCGCCGCGGCCTCGGCCGCCCGCGCCTCGGCGAGCAGCGCCGCCAGCTCCTCGGGCGCCTTCTCCGCCTGCGTCCGCGACGCCTGGTTGACGCGGTCGAGCAGCTTGTCGTGCGCCGCCGCCATCGCCGCCCGGTCGGCATCGGTCGCCAGCGCCGGGGCGTCGTTCACCACCGCCTGCACGCTCAGCGTGGCGCGCTCGAGATCGCCGCCGGTGACCGGATCGACCCCGCGCACGACGATGAACCGCCGCTCGGAGAGATCGCCGAGCAGACCGCCACGGTCGTTGAGCTGGCGCAGCGCGTTGGTCCGCCGCAGCGCCGCCTCGCGCAAGGCGGCGCCCGGCCGCAGCTCGGG
>NZ_CALLYO010000140.1 GCF_937858865.1 uncultured Amaricoccus sp.
CACGGCCGCAAATCGTATGGCCGCTTTCCAGCCTCCTTCCAGCCGCTTTCCAGTCAGCCCAAGCCACTGTTAACACTAACGGAATTCCCCCCGACACCGAATCACCCGCCGGAGGCCGCATGACCCGCCTCGCGCTCCTCCTCGCCGCCGCCGGCATCGCCGCCCTCGCCGCCGCCGGCCCGGCGCCGATCGGCCGCCTCGCGCTGATGGCCGGCCTGCCCGGCCTCGCCGCCGAGTTCATCGCCGACCCGGCAGTCCGCGGCGTCGCCCTCTACCGCGCCGGCCGCTACCAGGAGGCCGACGACGCCTTCCGCACCGCCGGCCGCGGCTCGACCTTCAACCGCGGCGTCACCCTCGCCGCCACCGGCGACTATCCTCTCTCCCGCGCCTACTTCGACGCCGTGCTCTTCGCCGCGCCAGGCGACAGCGAGGCGCGCGAAAACCGCAACATCATCAACGCCTTGATCCCGCCCGTCATCGGCGAGGGCAACGAGGCCGGCCGCATCTCGGTGACGCCGATCGCCATCCCCGGTGGCATGCCCACCGACGAGGACATCCGTGTCCGCGGCCGCCGGCTCGAGAGCGGCGGCCTCGTCGCGGACGAGACCTGGCTCGCCGGCATCCCCGACGACCCCGGCGAGTTCCTGCGCCTGCGCCTCGCCGACGAGCACCGCCGCCGCCTCGCCCTCGGCAAGACCCCCCCGGAGGAGGGCGACCCATGGTGAGGCCCGCGCTCCTCCTCCTCGCCCTGCTGCTGCCACCCCTGGCGTCCGCCGAGAGCCTCACCCTCAGCTTCGTGCCGCATCCGCGGCACGAAACCGTCGTCGTCGGCGAAATGGTGCCGGTAACCCTGCGCGCCGTCTACGACCGCAAGATCGCTCTCGAGAAGCTCGAGATCGCCCCCTCCGACAGCTTCGACTGGCTCCAGTCCAAGCCGGACCGCTGGCGGGAGGAGCGGATCGACGGCAAGAGCTGGATCACCATGGAACGCGAGCTCTCCCTGGTGCCGAAACGCTCGGGCCTGCTGCAGTTCGGCCCGGCGACCCACCGGCTCACCATCATCGACGAGGCGAGCCAGCGCCAGGAGCGCACCGTCATCGCGCGGCCGATGACCCTCGCCGTCGGCCCGCACCCGGCCGACCGCGGCTGGGAGGCGCCGCCGCCGCTCTCGGTGGCGGACGGCGGCCCGCCGCAGGAGGGGCACGGCTGGCACTGGGTCGCCGACGAGGCGACGCTGACCGACGAGCTCTCGACCGATCCCTCCCGCCTCGCCGACGGCGAGACGGTCACCCGCCGCGTCACCATCCGCGCGCGGGGAACCTTCCCCGAATCGCTCCCCCCGCGGCCCGTGGTGTCGGAGCCCTGGCTCATCAGCTTCGCCGCCCCGGTCGAGCGCCGCCTCGTCCTGACCGCAGACGGCCCGGTCTCCGAGGCGGTCTGGACCTGGCAGCTCCGCCCCGAGACCGGCGAGCCGGGCGTGATCCCGCCCGTCACCATCCCCTACTTCAACGCCGCCAGCCGCCAGATGGACGCGCTCGAGATCCCCGCCCTCCCCATCGGCTACGCGAGCTTCTACACCAGCAAGGTCCAGACCGGCCGGTTCGACGCCGGCGCGCGCCTCGCAGAGGCCGGCGCCCTCCTCGCCGGCCTCGCCGCCGGCACCGCCCTCATCCTCGCCCGCGGCACCCCCGACACCAGCCGCGCCGCCTGGCGCCGCCTCCGCCGCCGCTGGTCGCCCGTCCGCCGCTGGCGCCTCCACCGCGCCGTCCGCACCGGCGACCTCCTCGCCGCCCGCCGCCTCCTCGCCGAGCCCCCCCCCGAAGCGGCGCAGGCCGCTACCCTCCTTGACGCCGCCCTCTACCGCCCTAGCACAGCCTTCGACCCCGCCGCCTTCCGCCGCGCACTCCGCCACGCCTAAACGGGATTCCCGTTTGGGGTGTTCTGTGATTCAAGCTCTCCATGACCTTTCCCCCGGGATCCGGGCCATTGCGAGCTGGAATCTTCCGCCCTTAGATCGACCAGGAGGAAGACCCATGAAGCACAAGCGGTTCAGGGAAGAAGCGGATGGACAATAGCGCGTCGCTGCGCGGCCAGGTCATCATGTGGCACCGGTTTCTCACGCAGGCCGAGCGCAGACCGGTCGATCTTTTCGCGCAGGAGAGCAGTGACGAGCTGGGCAACGCGAAGACGTCGCGTTTCCGGGAAGAGGAGGCGGAAGGCGTCCTGAAGGCCCTCGAAGAGGTTGGCACGGAGCTCAGCGACCTCGTCTGGGTGCAGGAATCCTATTCCGTCAAAGTGCTGCGTGACGGCAACTACCCGGTCCTTCGCGGCACGTTCGTCGACCTTGGCGGGCGGGGCCTTCTCTACACAAACGGGAGCATCCCTTACTACGGGACGTATCCCGGCCTGTGCATGCTGACCGGCGCCCGGGTAGGCGAGGTGCGGACGGCGCGGTTCGAACAGTTCAACCTCGACTATGCCATCTGGTCGAAGCCTGCCTCGACCACCAAACAGCGCAAGATTCATCGCGTCCCGATCTCGCAGGACGTCGCGGCCATCGTGCGCCTGCGCCAGCAGGCGGTACCGCGGGGCAACCCGTGGCTGTTCCCCGGCGACACTGTCGGCCAGCCGGTGCGGGAAATCCGTCGATTCTGGGCCAAGGTGCAGAAGGACGCCGGGCTGGCCGACGTTCGCATCCATGACCTGCGCCACACCTTTGCCTCGCTTCTGGTCAGCGGCGGCGCGTCGCTGGAAATGATCGGCAAGCTCTTGGGCCACAGCCAGATGCAGACCACCCAGCGCTATGCGCACCTGATGGATTCCCCCCTGCGCGCGGGCGTCGACACGGTGGCCAGCCTCCTGCGCCCGCGGCCGCGCCTTGTGCATGACGCGGCGCAGGATGGGGCCGACCTGCCGAAATCGGCCTGACCGTCACGCGGCATCCTCGCCGCGCAGCTTGCGCCAGAGCGAGGACAGCCGCTTGCGGATGGTGCTCTCATCCGGCACCTCGCCCGACTTCGAGTTCTGGACGAACCAGTCCTGCACCAACGAGACCAGCGCGGTCTGGGTGTCGGGCACGCCCTTTTCGAAGATGAACCATGTCAGCCACGCGTACATCGCGTCCCAATCGTACCGCGGGCTGGCGCCGATGGTGGAGGCCGGGCGGCGCAGCAGATCGCGTTCCTCCTCGAACTGCTGCAGGGAACCCGCCGACAAGAGAAGGTCCGACGACCGGATCGGCACGCCGTCGGGAGGGTCGGTCACCTTGAGCCAGGTCTTGGACCCGGGCGGCATCACCCGCCGCAGACGCGCCTGTTCGTCGCTCGGGCCGATCCTTCTGAACATCGGCATCAGTTCGGCAATCGGAACCTCGACCAGACCGGCGACGGTCTCATCGCCGCAACTCACTGGCGGAATGCCAGCCAGAACTTGAAGGTGTCCTGCCGCGGCCCAGCCTGCGACGTCGGCCGGGGGACAGCCCCAGCGCACGGCGATTTCGTAGATGGAATAGAAGGCGACGGGCGGCAAAGGCATGAACGAACTCCTCTCAGACATACGGCATCCTTCGGCCAAGGCCGTTGGATTGCGGGTTACAAAAAAACCGCCATGCCAAGCACGCGGGTGGACTGGCTGCAGCCCACTTCGTCGAGGAAAACTGCCTGTAATTGGGCACCCCACCCCAAAAGGCGCGGCCCCTGACTGCGTTTGTCTTGTCGATTCTTATGTTCTGCTCGCCCAAAGATTACGCATCCGGAGGGCGAGTCTGCAACGGGGTTCCCGCGAGATTTCACCGGTCATCGGCGGCTTCCTGCGCCGCGCGGCGAGCGTCGTTTGATCGGAACCGGAATAACCTGTTCCGGCGTTTCCGGTCCCTGCGAAACCGGTGAAACCGCCTGAGCGCTGCCCAATCCGCGCCAACCTGTCGGAGCGGTGTCGACGAAGCGCGGATCGTCGCCAGGAACCGGCGCTCGGGACGCCCTGCGAGGGCTGCCGCAACGCCTGTCATGTCGCGCACCAGCCGACAAAAACCAACAAAACAAGGGGTGGAACTGGGCGGCAGCGGCCAATTCCACCTTCCGCCTGTCTTCCGGTCCTCGCGCTCTGCTTCGCTGAGACCGCCCCCACCAGAGGGGCGCGAGGCGAACGGAGCAGCCCATGAAAGACATTCAAGATGACCCGGTGGAGGAGATCCCAGACCTCCTCGCCGACTGGATCAGCCGCGAGCAGCTGGCCCGCGCACTGGGCCTGACCACAGACACATTGTCGCGGTGGGAGGCCCGCCGTCAGGGGCCGCCATGCACACGCATAGGTCGTATGTCAATCGGCACGGAATCCTACCCCCCGATCGGCGTCGAACTTTGACCCCTCGT
>NZ_CALLYO010000141.1 GCF_937858865.1 uncultured Amaricoccus sp.
CGCCTTCGCCCTCGCGCTCGCGCTCCTCGCCGCCGCCGCCCAGGCCCAGCCCGCCCCCGAGGCCACCGCCTCCTTCGGCTCCGAGCGCGCCGCGACCCGGCTCGCCGTCCTCGGCACCACCGACGTCGCGCTCGTCGCCCCGCTCTTCGAGGCCTTCGTCGCCGCCATGCCCGAGGTCGCCGTCTCCTACGAGCAGCACGGCTCCAACGACCTGCACGCGCTCGCCAGTGCCGCCTGCCGCGGCGAGGCCGCGCCCGCCGACCTCGTCGTTAGCTCGGCCGTCGATCTCCAGGTCAAGCTCGTCAACGACGGCTGCGCCCAGCCGCACCACTCGCTCCCGACCGCCGCGCTGCCGCCCGACGCCAACTGGCGCGACGAGCTCTTCGGCGTCACCGAGGAGCCGGCGGTCATCGTCTACAACCGCCGCCTCGTGCCCGCGGCCGAGGCCCCGCGCTCGCGCTTCGACCTCATCGACCTCCTGCGCCCGGCCGACAGCCGCTACGCCGGCCGCGTCGCCACCTACGACATCGAGGCCTCCGGCCTCGGCTACCTCTTCGCCTTCGCCGACAGCCAGCAGGCGACGACCTTCGGCAGCCTGATCGAGGCCTTCGCCCGCTCCGGCGCCGTCGCCACCTGCTGCTCGGCCGAGATCATCGACGCCGTCGCCGAGGGCCGCTACCTCCTCGCCTACAACGTGCTCGGCTCCTACGCGCTCGACCGCGCCGCCCACGACCGCCGCATCGCCGTGGTGGCCCCCGAGGACTATACCCTCGTCCTCAGCCGCGCCGCGCTGATCCCGAAGGGCGCCGCCAACCCCACCGCCGCCGGCCTCCTCATCGACTTCATGCTCTCCGATCCCGGCCGGGCCGCCCTCGCCTCAACCCACCTCCTCTTCCCCTTCGCCGAGGACCTCCCCGACGACGAGGCCTCCCTCTACCGCCCGATCCCCCTCTCCCCGACGCTGCTCCTCGGCCTCGACCGGCAGAAGCAGGCGAGCTTCCTCGCCCGCTGGCGCGCCGCCTTCTCCCCGCGCTGACGCGGACGGTCCCGGCGCCGCATCGGCCCGGCCGCGCGTCCGCTCTCGGCTCTCCTAACGGAATGCTAATCGCTCCGTGGCAGGGTCCCGGCCTCTCAACAACATCGCTGGAGAATGCCGATGCACTCGGTCGAGAGCATTGCGGCGGAGATCGTGCGCCGTGAAGGGGGGTTCGTGAACGACCCCGACGATCCGGGGGGCGCCACCAAGCATGGCGTCACGCTGAAGACGTTGCAGGGGCTGAAGGCCGACCTCACCGGCGACGGCCGGATCGACGTCGCCGACGTGAAGGCGGTGACGCCGGAGAAGGCGGCGGAGATCTACATCCGCCACTACTACCGCGCGCCGCGGATCGACCTGCTGCCCGAGCCGCTGCAGCCGAGCGTCTTCGACATGCAGGTGAACGCCGGCGCCAATGCCGTGCGCATCTTGCAGCGGCTGATGGCCGCCTTCGGGCTGCCGCTCGCCGACGACGGGGTGATCGGCCCGGTCACCGCGCGCACCGTGCAGCGGGCGATGGACCTCGCCCCCGGGCATCTCGTCGACGCCTACGGCATCGCGCGGCGCTGCTACTACTACCGGCTCGGCGACCAGCGGCCGGCGAGCCGCAAGTTCGCCCGGGCGAAGGACGGCGGCAAGGGCGGCTGGATCGTCCGCGCCGAGGAGTTCATCGCGGCGCGGTTCCACTTCACCCGCGCCCAGCACGACCGGAGGGTGGCGGCATGGGGGTGATGGGCGCGATCCTCGGCGCGGGCGGCGCCGCGCGGCAGGTGGGCGAGGCGGTGGGCGGCGTCGCCGAGGTCTTCGTCGGCAACCGCGCCGAGCGCGAGGCGGACGCGACCCGCCAGGCGATGGCGGCGATGGGCCAGTTCGGCGCCGAGTTCGCCAACGCGCCCGCCGGGCGCTGGGACGGCTTCGTCAACGGGCTGAACCGGCTGCCGCGGCCGATGCTGGCGCTCGGCACGCTCGGACTCTTCGCCTACGCCATGGCGGCGCCGGTCGGCTTCTCGGTCCGGATGCAGGGGCTGCAGCAGGTGCCGGAGCCGCTCTGGTGGCTGCTCGGCGCCATCGTCTC
>NZ_CALLYO010000142.1 GCF_937858865.1 uncultured Amaricoccus sp.
TCGGCCCGATCCCGATCGGCCCCGCCCCCCGCCTCGCCCAGCGCTGACGCCGGGCCGGAACCGCCCGCGCCGGTCTGCACCGGCCCGCACCCCGCATCAACCGCCGTTCCAGGATGAAAAGGGCAGCGCCCGACCCGGCGGGCGAGAAGCGCCCGCCAGGGGCGGGGAGGGCGCGCCCCTCTCGGCACCGGCTAGAGCCGACCTCGTGCGGGAAAGGCGAACGCGCGCCGAAGCGCGCCCGAGCCAGACTAATCCTTGGCGGCGGCGCGGCCGAAGTCGGGCGCGGCGGTGTCCTGGCCGGCCTCGATGATGCCGCGGCGGATGGCGCGGGTGCGGGTGAAATAGTCGTGCAGGTGCGGCCCGTCGCCGAGCCGGATCGCCCGCTGCAGCGCGAAGAGCTCCTCGGTGAAGCGGCCGAGCACGTCGAGCGTCGCCTCCTTGTTGGCGAGGAAGACGTCGCGCCACATGGTCGGGTCGGAGGCCGCGATGCGGGTGAAGTCGCGGAAGCCGGCGGCGGAATAGTTGATGACCTCCTGCTCGGTCACCCGGCGCAGGTGCTCGGCGACGCCGACCATGGTGTAGGCGATGAGGTGCGGCACGTGGCTCGTCACCGCCAGCACCGTGTCGTGGTGGTCGGGCTCCATCACGTCGACCCGCGCGCCGAGCGCCGTCCAGAAGGCGGAGAGGTCGGCCAGCGCCGCCGGATCGACGTCGGGCGGCGGGGTCAGCAGGCACCAGCGGTTGTCGAAGAGCGAGGCGAAGCCCGCCCCCGGGCCGGAATGCTCGGTGCCGGCGAGCGGGTGGCCGGGGATGAAGTGGACCCCCTCGGGCACGTGCGGCCCCACGGCGGCGATCACCGCCCCCTTCACCGAGCCCACGTCGCTCAGCGTCGCGCCGGGCGCGAGATGCGGGGCGACCGCCTCGGCGACATCGCCCATGGCGCCGACCGGCACGCAGAGGATGACGAGATCGGCGCCCGCGACCGCCTCGGCCGCGCTGTCGCGGATCTCGGCGATGCCGAGCCGCGCCGCCTCGGCCCGCGTCCCGGCGGTGCGGGCGTAGCCGGTGATCCTGACCGGCTCGCCGGTGCGGCGGATGGCGTGGGCGATCGAGGAGGCGATGAGGCCGAGCCCGATCAGCGCGACGTGGCGGTAGCGGATCACGCCCGCACCCGCATGAAGGCGCCGACCGCCTCGGCCACCCGGGCGCAGGCGCGCTCGTCGCCGACGGTGATGCGCAGCGCCGCCGGCAGCCCGTAGCCCGCCACCTTGCGCACGATGATGCCGGCCGCGCGCAGCGCCCGGTCGCAGGCTTCGGCCTCCTCCCGGTCGCGGAAGCGGGCGAGGACGAAGTTCGCCTCCGAGGCGTCCGAGGGCACGCCCGCCGCCGCCAGCGCCGCGGCCAGCGCCTGCCGGTTGCGGACGTTCTCCGCCTGGCAGCGGGCGACGTGGCCGGTGTCGCGCACCGCCGCCTCCGCCGCCGCCAGCTGGGCGGTCGAGAGGTTGAACGGCCCGCGCACCCGGTTCAGCGCCGCGACGACGTGCGCCGGCCCGTAGCCCCAGCCGACGCGCAGGCCGCCGAGGCCGTGGATCTTCGAGAAGGTGCGCGTCATTACCACGTTGTCGCGCGCCTCGACCAGCCCGGCGTGGCCGTCGAAGCCCGGCACATACTCGGCATAGGCGCCGTCGAGAACGAGGAGCGCCTGCGGCGGCAGCCCGGCCGCCAGCCGCTCGATCTCCTCGGCCGGGATCATCGTGCCGGTGGGATTGTTCGG
>NZ_CALLYO010000143.1 GCF_937858865.1 uncultured Amaricoccus sp.
AAGCTCGACGTGGCGGTCTATTATGCGGCGGTGGGGGACTTCATGCTGCCGCATCTCCTCGGGCGGCCGGTGAGCCTGGTGCGCTGCCCGAGCGGTCGGCCGCAGGACTGCTTCTTCCAGCGGCACCGGTTCATGGGCATGCCGGCGGGGGTGGAGAGCTTCGAGACGCAGACGAGCGACGAGGAGGACCGGACCTATCTGACCATCGCCGACGCCCGCGGGTATCTGGCGCTGGCGCAGTTCGGGGTGGTGGAGTTCCACACCTGGGGGTGCCTGGTCCGGCGGCTGGAGCGGCCGGACCGGGTGGTGCTCGACCTCGACCCCGGCGAGGGGGTGGGCTGGCGGGAGACGGTGGAGGCGGCGGTGCACGTGCGCGGGGAACTCGCGGCGCGCGGGCTCGTTGGGTTCGCCAAGACGACCGGAGGCAAGGGGGTGCACGTGGTGGTGCCGGTGACGCCGAGGCTCGACTGGAAGGCGACGCACCGGGCGGCGAGCGCGCTGGCGGCGGGGATCGCGGCGGGGGCGCCGGAGGTCTTCACGACGGTGATGGGGGCGGCGAACCGGAGGCGGCGGATCTTCATCGACTTCCACCGCAACGCGCGGAGCGCGACGGCGGTGGCGCCCTATTCGTTGCGGGCGCGCAACAATCTGCCGGCTTCTGCGCCGCTGGCGTGGGAGGATCTCGAGAAAGTCGACGCTCCGGAGGATTTCAACTATGCTTCCCTGCCGGGGCTGGTGGCCGCCTCGGGCGATCCATGGGCCGACATCGGAAATTTCGCGCGCGACCTTCCGCGAGTGTAGCAGGGGGGCGTGAAAGGAGGGGAGCATGGCGCCGAGGGCATCCTGGAAGGGATATCTGAAGCTGAGCCTGGTGAGCTGCCCGGTGCGGCTCTATCCGGCGACGAGCTCGAGCGACCGGGTGCGGTTCAACCAGCTGCACAAGGAGACGCACAACCGGATCAACATGAAGCCGGTCGACCCCGAGCTCGGGCTGGTGGAGCGGTCGGATCTGGTGAAGGGCTACGAGTACGAGGACAAGAAGTACATCATCATCGACGACGAGGATCTCGAGGCGGTGAAGCTCGAGACCAACCACACGCTGAACGTCGAGGCCTTCGTGGACGCGGACGAGGTGGACGTGATCTACCAGGACACGCCCTATTATCTGGCGCCGGACGGGGCGATGGCGGAGGAGACCTTCATCGTGCTGCGCGAGGCGATGCGCGGGGCGGGCAAGCTTGCGATCGCGCGGCTGGTGCTGTCGAGCCGGGAGCGGGTGGTGACGATCGCGCCGCGCGAGAAGGGGATGTTCGTCTGCACGCTGCGCGCGCCGAACGAGGTGCGGGCGGCCTCGGCCTATTTCGACGACATCCCGGACGCCGAACCCGATCCGGAGATGCTCGAGCTCGCCGAGGCGCTCGTGGCGCAGAAGACGACGAAATTCGATCCGAAGGCCTACGAGGACCGCTACGAGGCGGCGCTGATGGCGATGATCAAGGAGAAGCTGAAGGGCCACAAGCCGATCATCGCCGCCGAGCCGCAGCGCGGCAACGTGGTGAACCTGATGGATGCCTTGAAGGCGAGCCTCGGGCAGGCCAAGCCCGCCGCGCCGAGCAAGAGCCGGGGCAAGGCGGCGGCGTCGGCCGAGGAGAAGCCCGCCGCGAAGAAGAGGGCGCCGGCCAAGGCCAAGGCGTGAGCCTCGACGGCCTGAGCGACGGCCTGAGCGTCGGCCTCGTCGGCGCGCTCGCGGCGCTGCCGCGGCGGCTGGCGGCGCGGGCGATCGAGGCGCGCGGCGGCGAGCTGCACCGGGGCGTGACGCGGCGGACCGGGATGGTGGTCTTCGGACGGCGGCTCCTGAAAAATCCCGACGGGGTGGTGGAGGACCGTGTGGCGGCGGCGCGGGCGCCGGGGCGGGCGCTGCGGAGCGAGAACGGGTTCCTGCGGCTTCTCGTCGGCGAGGCGGGCGAGGCCGTGGGACTGAGCCGGCGGGAGATGCTGGAACGCTCGGGGCTCGGCGAGCGGGAGCTTTCGCTCATCGCGCTCTTCGACGGCTTCGAGCGGGACGTGGAGCCCTTCTCCTTCCGGGATCTGATCCTGGCGCGGAAATACGCCGGGCTCGTCGCCGGCGGGGCGGAGTGGGGGGCGATCGTGCGCTCGGTGCACCGCTTCGGGCCGGCGGTGTCGCTGACCGCCAAGGCGCTGCAGGTGGGCGACGGCGGCATCTACGCCCGGCACGCCGACGGGGTGAGCGAGCTCGACGGGCAGATGCTGCTCGGGCTCGGCGAGGCGGGGGAGGACGCCGAGGCGCTCTTCGCCGAGGCGGAGGCGGCGGAGGCGGAGGGGCGGGCCGAAGCGGCGGCGGCGCTCTACGGGCGGTGCCTGGCCGTCGATCCGGGCGATGCGGTGGCGGCCTTCAACCGGGCGAACTGCCTCGGCGCGACCGGGCGGCCGGCGGAGGCGGAGCGGGAGCTGGCGCGGGCGCTGAAGCTCGATCCGGCCTTCGTCGAGGCCTGGTTCAACCTCGCGGGGCTCGTCGCGGCGCGCGGGCGGGTGGCGGCGGCGCGGGGGTATCTGCTGCGGGCGCTCGAGCTCGACCCGGACTATGCCGATGCGGTCTTCAACCTCGCCTCGCTCGAGTTCGAGGCCGGGGATCTCGCGGCGGCGCGGCGCTGGTGGCTGCGCTACCTCGAGCTCGACCCGGAGTCCGAATGGGGGCGGCGGGCGGCGCGGGGGGTGCGCTTCGTCGAGCTGGAGACGGCGCGGGGCGCCGGATGACGGATTTACTGATCGACGGGCCGGAGGCGGCGGCGACGACGGTGCTGCTGGCGCACGGCGCCGGCGCGGCGATGGATTCGCCGGCGATGACCGCCGCGGCGCGGGCGCTGGCCGGCGAGGGGCTGCGCGTGGCGCGCTTCGAGTTCGGCTACATGGCGGCGCGGCGCGAGGGGGTGCGCCGGCCGCCGTCGCGGGCGGAGACGGTGATGCCCGAGTACCGCGCGGCGGTGGCGGCGCTGGCGGTACCGGGCCGGCTGGTCATCGGCGGCAAGTCGATGGGCGGGCGGGTCGCGAGCATGGTGGCGGACGGGCTCCATGCCGAGGGGTGGGTCGCCGGCCTCGTCTGCCTCGGCTATCCCTTCCATCCGCCGGGGCGGCCGGAGCGGCCGAGGACCGGGCATCTCGCGGCGCTGGCGACGCCGGCGCTGATCGTGCAGGGGACGCGGGATCCGTTCGGGAGCCGGGCGGAGGTCGACGGCTATCGGCTGTCGCCGGCGATCCGGGTGCTGTGGCTCGAGGACGGCGACCACGACCTGCGCCCGCGCAAGGCGGTGACGGGGCTGACGGCGGCCGAGCATATGGCGGCGATGGCGCGGGCGGTGGCCGACTGGGCGGGACGGCTGCCCGGCGGATGAGGATCGCGACCTTCAACGTCAACAACGTGGCGAAGCGGCTCGGGAACCTGCTCGAATGGCTGGCCGACGCGGCGCCGGACGTCGTCTGCCTGCAGGAGCTGAAGGTGGCGGACGGGGATTTCCCGGCCGCGGCGCTGGCCGGGGCCGGATACCGCGGGGTCTGGCGCGGGCAGCGGAGCTGGAACGGCGTCGCCATCCTGTCGCGCGGCGGGGCGCCGGTCCCGACGCGCGACGAGCTGCCGGGCGATCCGGGGGACGGCCAGGCGCGCTATGTCGAGGCGGCGGTCGAGGGGGTGCTGGTCGGCTGCCTCTACGCGCCGAACGGCAACCCGCAGCCGGGGCCGAAGTTCGACTACAAGCTGGCCTGGCACGCGCGCTTCGAGGCGCATGCGGCGGAGCTCGTGGCCGCTGGGGTGCCGGTGGTGCTGGCCGGGGACTACAACATCGCGCCCGAGCCGCGCGACGTCTATCCGACGCGGTCCTACGACGGGAACGCGCTGGTGCAGCCGGAGAGCCGGGCGGCCTTCGCCCGGCTGCTGGCGCAGGGGTGGGCGGACGCGCTGCGCGCGGTGCAGCCGGAGGGCGCGGCCTATACCTTCTGGGACTACCGGCGGAAGCGCTGGGAGCGGAACGGCGGGATGCGGCTCGACCATCTCATGCTGAGCCGGGAGCTCGCCGGGCGGCTGAAGGGCGCCGGCGTCGACCGCGAGGTGCGGGGGCGGGAGAATGCGAGCGACCACGCGCCGGTCTGGATCGAGATCGGGCCGGCAGGGCGGCGGCGCTGAGGCCGCCCGTTCCGGTCGGCGCCTCCGCCGTCACGAAGCTGGGCGCGGGTAGGTCACCCTGCCGTCTTCGGTGGCCCGGGCGGTGGGCGTCGGGCGGGCGGGCTCGCTCTGGCCGGGGGCCATGAGGTGCTCGACCGCATGGCCGGCGAAGATCAGGTGGTCGGCGATGATGCGGCGGTGGCAGCGCCACCAGAGCGCCTCGGCGCACATGAGCGCGAGGCGGTGGCGGGAGCCGAGGGCGAGGAGGTCGGCGAAGGCTGCGCCGAACACCGGGCCGAGGGCGTAGTCGGCGTAGTTGTGGAAGCTCTGCACGCGCCAGGCGGCATTGAGGCTTTCGGCGACGCCGGACTGCCGCGGCCGGCGGCCGCCGAGGGCGGGCGCGTGGCGATAGCCGATGCCGGCGGCTGCCAGCGCGGCGGGCAGGCGGTCGATGTTGTAGGCCGGGTTGCTGCGGGAACGCGGGAAGGCGCGGACGTCGACGACGAGGGCGACGCGGGCCGCCTGCAGCATGCCGAGGAACTCGTCGAGGCTGCGGTCGGAATGCCCGATGGTGGTGAAGCCGGTCGCCGCCATGCCGCGCCTCAGAGGTAGAACATCGCCTTGGCCAGGAAGACGATGAGCACGACGTGGCCGAAGACGCTGAAGTGGACGACGCGTGAGCGCCGCGAGGTGAGCCGGCCGCGGGCGCCGAGGGTCACGGCGGTGACGAAGTGGACGAGGACGCTGGCGGCGAGCAGGATCTTGAGGGAGAGGAGCGTCGCGAAGCTGCTGTCGAACGAGCGGGCGAGGGCGTCGCGATACTCCCAGGCCAGGCCGAGGCCGGCGCCGTAGAGGAGGAGGATGACGAAGGGCATGATGCGGCGGGCGCGGCGGCCGATGGCGGCTTCGACCGTGCGCATCGCCTCGCGGCCGACGGAGGCGCGGATGGCCTCGAGGACCAGCACCTCGAAGAAGACGGTGCCGACGAACATGATCGCGGCGAAGAGGTGCAGGGTGACGAGGGCGAAGTGGGTCATGCCGTGCGGGCGGCGCTCTCAGGCGCCGATCTCGCGCTCCATGGCGGCCTCGGCCTCCAGGCTCTCCCGGTCGCGGCGGACGGTGGCGATGGCGAGCGTCCGGCCGTCGCGGCGGAAGCGCAGCGCGCAGTCGCGGGCGGCGATGTCGCCGTCGAGCGCGATCTCGTCCCAGGCCTCGGCGTGGCCGACGTAGCTGATGCGCAGGTCGTAGTGGCGGCTCCAGAAGAAGGGCACGTCGGCGTGCCGGACGCCGGCGCCGAGCATGTTGAGCGCCGCGGTGTGGCCCTGGCGGAGCGCCACCGCCCAGTGCTCGACGCGGATCGGGTCGCCGGTGCGCGCGTCCGGCCAGCGGGCGATGTCGCCGGCGGCGAAGACGCCGGGGGCGCTGGTCTCGAGGAAGGCGTCGACCAGGAGGCCGCGGTCGATCGCGAGGCCGGCGGTCTCGGCGAGGGCGAGCCGCGGCCGCACGCCGACGCCCACCACCACGAGGTCGGCCGGGAGGGAGCCGCCGCTTTCGAGCGTCACGCCGCTCTCGTCGATGGCGGCCGGCCGGTCCTCGAGGTGGAAGGCGACGCCCTTCTCCTCGTGCAGGGAGCGGATGAAGTCGCCCATCTCCGGGCCGAGGATGCGCTCCATCGGGCGCCGGTCGGGAGCGACGACGCCGATCTCGAGCTTGCGGGCGCGCAGGGCGGCGGCGACCTCGAGCCCGATGAAGCTGGCGCCGATCACCACCGCGCGGCGCGCCGTTTCCGCCCGGGCGACGATGGCGCGGCAGTCGGAGAGCGAGCGCAGGGTGTGGACGTGCGGCAGGTCGGCGCCGGGGATGGGGAGGCGCACCGGCTCGGCGCCGGTGGCGAGCAGGAGGCGGTCGTAGGGCAGGGCGCTGCCGTCGGCGAGGCGGACCTCGCGCGCGCCGGTGTCGAGGGCGGCCGCTTCCGTGCCGAGCCGGAGGTCGATGCCGTTCTTGGCGTAGAAGCCGGTGCTGCGCAGCGGCAGCCAGGCCTCGGGCGCGGTGCCGGCGAGGAAGTCCTTGGAGAGGTTCGGCCGGTCGACGGGCGGCGCGTCGTCGCCGCTCAGCATGGTGAGGCTGCCCTGGTAGCCGGCGCTGCGCAGGCGTTGCGCCGCAGCGAAGCCGGCCGCGCCGCCGCCGACGATCACGATCCGCTCCGGCGGCTCGGCGCCCTTGGGCGGCTCGCGGCGGGGGAGGGGCTTCTTCGCGCCGACGCGGATCCGGCCGTCGCTCTCCTCGACCTGCCAGCAGGGGATCGAGCTCAGCGCCGGCGCGCGCAGCGCCTCGCCGGTGCGCAGGTCGAAGCAGGCGTGGTGCCAGGGGCAGCGGATGGTCTCGCCGACGACGAGGCCCTGGGCGAGCGGTCCGCCGTAGTGGCTGCATTCGGCCCCGACGGCGAAGACGTCGGCGCCGTGCCGCACCAGGAGGACGGGCTTGCCTTCGACATGGCCGAGGAGCTGGGCGCCGTCGGGGAGGTCGGCTGCGGCGACCCCCTCGACCAGGTCGGGTCCGGACGGTGCGGAAGGCTCCTCGGCCATCGGGTTCTCCCTCGGTGCCGCCGCGAGCGGGGATCGCTCGTCGCGGAAGGTCCAAAGGCGTCGCCCGATCCGGGGGCTGGCGGCGCCGGGATCCGGCGCGGGCTGGCGCATCCTCTCTTGTGGCATGGACCCGGGCGCGGCGCAAAGCGAATAGCTTGCCGGTCAGCTGCAGGATTCCCGCAGCCTGGGGTCAGGACGGGGAGGCGCGGCCGGTCATGTCGGCGAGGCGGCGCCTGAGGCGCGCCGGGTCGGGGCGGAGCGGCCCCGCGCGGCTCACCCAGCGCGCGGCGATGAGGGCATCGGAGCGCGGCGCGCAGGCGAGGTAGAGGCGGACGAAGAGCGCCCGCGCGCGGGGGCCGGGCCAGTCCTGCGGCAGCAGCGAGGGCGGCAGGAGCGGGTCGCGCAGGGCGATCTCGCGGAAGGCGTGCACGAGGGCAAGGCGCAGGGCGAGCACCTCCGGGCCGGCGAGATCGGCCGGGTCGAGACCGTCGAACCGGTCGACGAAGCCGGCCATCCGTTCGGCGAGATCGGCGAGCGGCCAGGCCGCGGCAAGCGACGGGGGCAGGGGATCCTCGGTGGCGGCGGTGAAGTGGAGGCCGGGCAGCGGCGGCAGCGGCGTGCCGCGGTCGGGCAGGAGCGCGAGCTGCGGCGCGGCGAGGCCGAAGCGGAGCCGGGCCAGGGCGGCGGCGGCCGCCTCCCGCCCGGACTCGGGCAGGAGGACGAGGTGCCAGCCGCCGAGGGGCGGCGGCTCGGGCGCGGCGTAGATGAGCCGGGCGGCGGAGGAGAATTCCTGCTGGGCGGCCGGGGTGAGGCGGTAGTAGCTCCGCCGCCCCTCCTTGGCCCCCTCGAGCCGCCCGGCGGCGACGAGGCGGCTGAGGGCGGTGCGGACCCGGCTCTCGGCGATGCCGAGCGCGCCGAGCGTCTCGACGATGTTCCCGGTCCAGAGCTCGCCGCCCCGCGGGGCGACGACGTCGCCGTAGAGGGTGACGACGAAGGGGGCGGCGCTGATCGGCAGGCCGTCGAGCAGGCGCGCCAGCGACGGCGCGCCGGGCG